>JBBQSH010000118.1:0-10662 GCA_038214015.1 Ignavibacteriales bacterium
ATAAGCTTTGAAGAGTTTAAGGCGATGGCATCTGATCATAATATAAAAACGGATGTGCAAATCAAACCTGATTCGCTTGCTACATTAATGTACACATCGGGTACCACCGGCGAACCAAAGGGAATAATGTTTTCACACACAAACATTATTTATAAAAGATTCTGCCGCGCAATGGCAATACCTGGCATAAGTGATGCAGATCGTTATCTTGCTTTCCTTCCCTTATATCACACATTTGGCAGATGGCTTGAGATGACGGGTGCAATTTTCTGGGGTGCGGAATATTGTTTTATGGAAAATCCTTCAGTTGAAACGATGATTGATAATATGCGTCTTGTTAAACCAAGTATTTTTATTTCAATCCCTAAAAAATGGATTCAACTTTATGAATATATAACTACGCGAATAGATGTTGAGGTTGATGATGATGAAAAAATAAAAGATTCTGTTGTTAGTGCAACCGGTGGTAAACTTAAGTGGGGACTTTCAGCCGCAGGTTTTCTTCCGCCGGATATTTTTAGATTTCTCCAGAGATATGGTGTTGAGTTGATGAGCGGTTTTGGTATGACTGAAGCAACTGGCGGTATTACGATGACACCGCCATTTCAGTATCGTGAGAATTCACTTGGCAAAGCATTACCCGGAATTGAAATTAAACTTGGAGAAGACGGGGAGATATTAATTCGTGGTCCTTATGTGATGCAAAATTATTACAACCAAAGTTTGGAAGAAACATTTGATGCTGATGGCTGGCTTGCAACCGGTGATGTTATGCGGATGGATAAAGATGGCTTTATTGAAATAATAGATCGTAAAAAAGAGATTTATAAAAATATAAAAGGCGAAACTATAGCGCCTCAGAAAATTGAAAATTTATTTCGTGATTTTGAATTTGTAAAACAAGTTTTTCTTGTTGGTGATCATCGACCTTATAACACGGTTTTAATTTTCCCTGATCTTGAATCAGAACACTCTCCATTAAAAAACATGGATGAACAGCAAAGACAGGAATATTTTTCAACAGTAATTGTAAGTGTTAATAATTTTCTTGCACCGTTTGAGCGTATTCTGGATTTTAGAATTAATACCCGTGCTTTTGATGATTCTAATAATGAGTTAACTCCTAAAGGCACTTACAAGCGTAGGGTTATCGAAAAGAATTTTGAAGAAATTATTCAAACAATGTATCAGAAGGATTATCTTACACTTCTTCTAGATAAGCGAGAGGTTAAAATCCCAAACTGGTTTCTGCGTGAGAAAGGTGCACTAAGTCGTGACGTTTTTTTGAAAGACCATACAATCACAATTCCAAAACTTCATTCAAATTTAATTATTAAAAGTATTGATGAAGTAGAAAATATATTTCAGATAGGAAACTATTCATACCGCATGACCACAAAGCAAATTGATTTGCAGAATATTTTAACCAATCCATTTTACTGGCTTGGAAATACTGAGCTTGTGGAATTTGCAGGACCGGGAACATTCAGGTGGTATAGAAAAACAGAAGCTGAAAAAGACATTGAGTTTCTTGAACGAATAACACCGGTTAAAAATGATGATATTATAAGAAGTAGATTTTCAGAAATTTTATCTGCTAAGGAAATCTCTATTTTAGGTTTACACTTTGCAGTGGTTATGCTTCAATCAGAATTGATTGACGATAATAATAAAGCTGTTGAATATTTTACAGAAATATTAAAAGACTCAAAATCAACACATTATAGGCTTGCGGTTGAAATTGCATTTAGATCAAAGCTAATAAATGAAATAGCAACTAAGCGCAAAATGTTCCTGGCTGCGCTTCAGACACTGCGGAAAGATAACTTCCGAAAGTTATTTGAATTGTACTCTAAGCACGATTACAATTTTATAAATGATGAAATTATTAATTCCATAAATAGTATCAGTCGTGGTGATGAAAATTTAAGAGAAATAGAATCTGTAATTAAAAATCTTATATCGTCCGTAACATCGGAAACAGATCTTAGCAGAACTTCGATACCAAATCTTTTTGAAATGCTTGTAAGTTATGGTGTTAATCATCCATCAAGCTATGAAAAAATTAGAAGAATCTTTTTGCAGTATGAACTTTACGGAACCACAAAAGATATTCAGTCAATTGCATTAAAATCACGAACGGAAATTAGAAATCAATTCACAGCATGGCTTGGTCAAAATCAGCGTGTGTCTATTGATCCTGAAACAGGCGAAGAGTACCGCTGGGAAGATGTCTTGATATTTGATCAGGCTATTTCGGAAGCAGATCAATCTATTCTTAGAAAAGCAATTAGTGAAAAGCAAATTATTCGTGAAGCTATTTTTCTTTTTTCCGAACATGTTCTTATTTCACTAAATAATATTCTCCCATCCGGTGTTTGGATAAGCAAATATTCTGAATCAGAAAAAAGATCAATTTTCCGCGTTACGGTTCAAACAAGATTTTTGGGGGGGTTTGATCTTGCAATTCATCTCAATCACACCGAACCTTATGAAATGATTCTGGAAGAAATTAAATGGAAAGTTATTGCGGGCACGGAAGTAAATGGAGAAAAGCTAGCTGCAAAATTCGGTGGTTTGTGGGAAGATTATAATTTGTGGACAGAAGAATTTGTTGGAGATGAATCTGTTGAAAGATTTATCAGGCGCGAGTATAAACGAAATGATGAGTTGACACTTGAAAAACTTAGAAACCTCTGGAAGTTTTTTGTGTGGAATGCTGCTTCTGCTTATGTAAAGTTCTGGAAGTTGTCTGATATGAAGATGGAGCTTACTGAAACAACTCCGGAAGGACTTATTATTTCACCCCATGATTATCAAACGGGCTGCATAATTACTTCTTTCTCAAAACGTAAAAAGACAGAATCTACACTTTCGTTTATAATGAACTTTTATGAAAGCTTCGTAAAGCAAACAGAAGAAAAGTATCCACAGATTAAAAAAGCTTCTGTATGGAATGCAATTTTTTCAGGAATAATTGAAGCAGAAGGAGTTGATGGCGGTGTTCACTTAATTAATAAATTTCGCAAAGAGCTTGGTAACTCAAATTTTGAAAATAAAAATGATATAATTTCTAGAATTGATTCTTTTATCCATAATGTTAAAAATCATGGTTTCCTGCCAAAGCAGCTCTACTTTGCGGTTAAAAGATTTCATAGGTGGTTTATCTTAAATAGAAGTGCTTCTTTATCAGCGCAAGCAGAAATGATTTACGAATTGTACGAAACCTATCGTTTGTTTGATCTTGAGGAACAATATCCTGCGGCACGTACAAGATTTTTCCTGGAATCAGTCTTTTATAACTCAACACAAAGATTTAAGGATGTGTTGCGCGAACTTGTAAGAAAACAAAGACATCGTAAAATATCTAAAGATGAATCACTAAAACTTATTAATGCATTACACTTTGAATTTGAACTGGATGAAAAGGAGACTTACTTTATAACCCGCTTGGGTTATCCGCATCTTAAGCCATCGGATACTGCAGCATTGTTAAGTACAAAATCTGAAATTGCCACACAGCCAAATCTTGTTGTGCAACTACAGGATGATGACGGAAATATTTATACGATAAGAAATCCAATTAACCCAAAAGAGATTTCTAAACTGCATCAACTTTACCTTGAAGCAAATCTTAATGTAAACTTCAGACCGGAACATCAGTTTCTTGTTGCATTATCTGAGCGTGGTTTTATTATTGGCGGTACTTTTTATTACCGCAGTGATGAAGATGCTGTTCACATGGAAAAAATTGTCGTATCCAACCGTTACAGACGTAAAGGAATCAGTGAAGGTGTGATGAATGAACTTTTCAACAGACTTAAATCGGAAAATATTAAGTTTGTTACCACTGGATTTTTCCGTCCGGAATACTTCTATCGCTTTGGTTTTAAGATTGAAAGAAAATATTCCGGTTTGGTTAAAGAGCTTTGATGAATAGAGAAGTGTAGCACACCTTTAAGGGGTACTACACTTTTGCAAAAAAACTGGAGGTCATCTTTAAGTTGAACTCCATAAAAAAAGTCCCCGATGTAGGGGTAAACATCGGGGTAGTACTGATAATAAGCTTGGGGGAGGACTTATTACCAAGTACAATTTTAAATACCTTGTAAAAATAACAAGGGGTAAATTAAATGCAAATATTTTTTAAGAGTATTATAAAATATTTTATGATCATTAGTAAAGCCTATAATCGTAAACAATTAGGGTTGTTATTAGAAAAACTTGAAGGATTTTTTAAATTGTACCTAACAGCTAAAAAGCATCTACACGTTTTATTTTCAAATTTTAACTCATTTCTTTACTTTCACACTCAACATTTCATTCTATAAGGAGATTTAATGAGCAGAGAGATTCATCGCTGGTACAGCCCCAACTTAAATAAGGAAATGGAAATCGTTGTTTACGGACATTATGGTTATGCACTGTTAATGTTTCCTACTGCAGGAGCAGATTATCTCGAGTACGAGAGATTTAAGCTTATAGATTCTATCGGCGGCTTTTTAAGAGATGGAAAACTTAAAGCTTTTTCAATCAACAGCATAAATAATGAAAGCTGGCTGAATAATCATATGCATCCGGCTCATAAGGCTATTCGCCATCAACAGTATAATAGATACATTGTTGAAGAAGTAGTTCCGTTTATCCATAATCATAGCAAAGGATTAGTTCCGATTATAACCACTGGCGCATCTCTTGGCGCACTGCACGCAGCAAATAATTTTTTCAGACGTCCGGATATTTTTTCCGGTTCAATTGCAATGAGCGGAAGTTATGATTTGAAGAGTTATACAAAAGGATATTTTGATGATAATGTTTATTTTAATTCGCCTGTAGATTATTTGCCAAGATGGGATGATAATTTTATGTTTGATCATATGAGAAAAGGCAGGATTGTAATAGCCTCAGGACAAGGAAATTTCGAAGATCCTGATGCATCAAGGCAATTATCCAACATTCTAAATGCTCGTGGGGTAAGACATTGGTTAGATTTGTGGGGAAACGATCAGCCCCATGATTGGCCAACATGGAGAAGTATGCTTCCGTATTTTTTAGGTAACATTAAGTTTTAGTTTATCATTTGTCATTGCGATCTCGATTTTATCGGGAGAAGCAATCTGTTTTATAGTTTATTCAACTAATAATTATCCATTCAGGGGCGTATGAACTGGAAAGAATTTTTAAAAGAAAAAAGAAACAGATTTGAACTTGTTATTACTTTGCTTCTGCTAGCGGTAGTATTAACATCATTAGCAAACTTCTTGAACTATGTAGAAGCTCGCCAAGGAGTTTTACTGTCTGATCCGCTTCTAAATTTATTTAGTCCAATTGATTTAACGTGGCTTACCTTTGCATTAATCTATATTTCTATAGTTGTTGCAATTACTACTCTTTCTAAAAACCCCAAACGATTGGTGTTTGCAATACAGCTTTACACTTTGATGGTTGCTGTTAGAATTGTAGCAATGTATTTGCTTCCGTTGCAGCCGCCCGCTAAGATGATCATTCTAAATGATCCATTAGTTGAGTTTTTTGGAACCGGACAAACATTAACAAAAGATCTTTTCTTTTCCGGACACACTGCTACATTATTAATTTTATTTTTAGTATCCGAAAACAAAATTATTAAAACAGTTTTTTTGACAAGTACAATTGTAGTAGCCATTGCAGTCCTGCTTCAGCACGTTCATTATACTATAGATGTTTTTGCGGCTGTGTTTTTTACTTATGCTTGTTATAGATTTTTACAAGCGATTAAAAAAATGGAGGAATAAAAATGAAAAGTCTTTTCGGGATTTTATTCTTATTTGTTTTTAAAATTTCATTGTCAGCACAAAAATTCGGAGCAGTTGCAGGAGTAGAGTTTTCTAAGCCACTTTTATCTGGTAAAGATTATTCATACCCGGATTTTATTTTTGGTCTAACTTATGAAGGACGTATAGATCGCGAGATTAAAAATGTTATGTATCATTAGAATTCTCAATTAATCATGTACTAACTATCGATACCAGGGAATATCGCTATCCGTTTTATTCTGGAGATTTAATTGGTTATTCAAAAATTGATCATGAATTTTCTTATACATCGTTTGAATTTTCAGTAATGGTAAAATTTAATAATGTATTTGGTAAAGACACACCACATTTATATTTTGGCTCGGGATTCGGCGTGGGTTCAAGAGATGTTGAAAGTAGACGGGTAAATGAAATTCCCAATGATTATATGTACTTACTTGATTACAGAGAACAGGATATTACATTCCCGTTTTCCTTTAATGTGGGATTGTCATACTCATTGAATAATGCTATTGATGTTGATCTAAGATATAAAATTATTAAACCCATATTGGATGACGAATATATTTCCCAAAATATTTACTTGATTTTCCATTTACATTAATAATCATTATGAACGAAGAGTTAAATAAAGACGAAATATTTTCAATACAAAAGTTTGTTTCGAAAGATTTTGTAAAAAACGGTTATTCATCATTAGTTCCAAATAATGATTATGAAAGACTTGAAGAGTTCAGAAAATATCTTACAGAAAAAATGAAAGATATGCTTGATAAGAATTATAATCTCTTAATCAACACACTTTATAGAATAGACATAAGTGAAAAAAAATTAGCAGAATTATTTTCCTCAAAGAATAAAGAATTCATTCCACAGAAACTTGCTGATCTAATAATTGAACGACAGATCGAAAAAATAAACTTCCGCAAACGTTACCGTGAAGGAAATTTATAACTGCTTTTAGCGATTTAAATTGTGTGTAAGATTTACATGGTGTAAAATTTTGTTTAATTGAAATTTAGTATCACAATACCTAATTTCATCTTGAGTTTTTACACAATTATCTAATATTTTCGATTATATAGGCATACTTAAATAGGAGCCATTATGGGTTTGTTTGAGAATAAAAGACTACGGGAATTAGAGAAAGAAAACGAAGAACTTCGCTTTAGAATTAACAGCATTGCTGAGAAGGAAGACAACGTTCGCAATCTAAATGATGTTTTAAAAAAGATGCGAATGGAAGTTTCTGATTTAAACCAACGTAAGCTTTCTTTATCCGGCGAGATAGAATCACTGCGTGAACAAAAAGAACAAAACAAAGCAGATATTGAGGGCTTTAATAAAGAAATCCTTAACCTGCGCCAATTAAAATTAGAAGAACAGAATACCCTGCTTGATTATTCCTCTCGAATAGATCGAATCAAAAATCAAATAAGCAATGATGAAAACTTTAGAGATACAAACTTTGATGCCAGTGATGAGATAATTAGTGATAGAAACAAAGAAATTGAAGCACTGAATAAAGAATACGATGAACTTAAAGATAAGATGTTTGCTACAGAAGAAAAGATAGATGAACTTAATAAGCTTGAAGATGAACTGAATGAAAGAATAAGTGAAAAGAAAAATGAGCTCGAATCATTAAATAACAAAAAGCTTAAAAAATCTATTAAAGACATTAGTGATGTTGAAAATAAAATAAGCGAATTGACAGAGGAACAGCATAGAGTTTTAAATGAAATTCTCGAGAAGGAAAATGAAATAACTGAGTTGAATAAGAAATTGTTTGATCTTAAAGAAAAGGAGAATAATTCTGTTAACCTGATAAAAGAACTGGATGAAGAAGTTAAAGAGAAGACAAAGCAGGCAGAATTTCTCGGATCAAAACTCTCTACGCTTTATGAAGAGGAGGAGAATAGAAAAAAACAACTTCGGGAATTGGTAACACAGGCGGACGAACAGAAACAAAAAGTTGAAAACTTACAATCCAGAATAGATATTCTTGAAGAAGAAGAACACAAAAAGAAATCATTGCTGTCAAAAGTTTTTGATCAGCTTAAGTTTAAAGAAAATCTAACCGAAGATAAAAAACAAAGCCTTGAGGATCTTGATAAAGTTGGCAAGGAAAGAATTCAGTGGATTGAAGAGTTATCGCGCGAAGCAAAGGAGCAGGAGTTAAGACTTGAAGTAATTAATTCTGAGATTGCACGATTATCTGAAGAAGAAATATCAAGAACTAAAAAAGTAGATGAGCTAAACGAACTTATTCTTGTTAATGAAACCCAATTGAATGAAAAGCAAAACCGGGTTAAAGAACTTGAATTATTAGAAGTGGAAAGAAAAGATAAAGTTGATAAATTATCTGAAGAAGAAGTATCTAAAACCAGATCTGTGGATGAACTAAACCAGCTTATTAAAGAAAATGAAACTCAAATAAATCAAAAACGGTCCGATTATAAAGAGCTTGAGTTATTAGAAAGGGCGCGAAGTGAAAAGATTAATGAGCTATCTGAAGAATTAGAATCAAGAACTAAAAAAGTAGATGAATTAAACGAACTTATAGATGTTAACGAAGCTCAATTAAATAAAAAACGAATTGCATTTAGAGAACTTGAGCTGCTTGAGCAGGAAAGAATTGAGAAGATTGAAAAATTATCTGCGGATATTAATTTACATGAAACAAAACCAAATGGACTAAGAAAAGAACTTGCAATTTTGGCTGATGAAATTGAAAATAAAAAAGCCATAATAGTAGATTTATCAGATCAGATAAAAAATGATGAAGCTTATCAAAAAGAAAAAATCTTACTAAATAAGAATCTTGATTCTGAGGAACAGGAGAAGTTTTTTAGAATAGAAGAGTTGAATATTGAAATAGAGGAAAAGAAACAGAAGGCCGAACTAATTAGTGAAAGTTTATCCCAACTTGCACAGACAGAGGAACAGACAAAAGTGCAGCTCAGTAAGCTAACGGAAAAATTGAGTGCTACCGAATCTTTGTTTATTGAAGAGATTATTCCTGCAAAAGCAGAATTAGAGATACTTACCATTGAAATTAATAACAAGAGAGAGAGATTAACAGAGTTAACAAAACAATTAGAAAGCGAAGAATCATTATTAGAGAAACAAAATATTGAAGTTAATGAATTAGATTCTCAGCAAAAATTGTATTCCGAAAAACTTGAAAAGCTTAGCAATGAAATAAATTCCCGGGAACAAAAGTGTGATTCTTTAAAAGCAGTTATTGTTCAATTATCTGAAGAAGATGATGAGAAGAGAAGTAAATTAAATGAACTATCTTTTACTTTGGTTACAAATCAGGAACAGATTGATGAAAAGGTAATTAGATTATCTGCGCTTGAAAAAGATGAAGAGGAAATAAAACTAAGAATAGAAAATCTTTCATCCAGGTTGAATGAGGAAGAACAAAAATCCCAAATTCTAAAAAAAGAAGTTGAAAAACTTACAGATGAAAACATTCAGAAAAAGATTAAGCTTGAAGAAATTAGTGCAAAAATAGACGAGAAGACGGCTGGAGTTACAACTAGAATTATGGCTCTTGAAAACAGCGAGAGTGAAAAAAGACTTGCTTTAGAAGGGTTAACAAATCAAATAGAACTGCAAAATGCTGAAGCAGATAAAATTCGTAATATAATATCAGAACTTAATCAGGCAGAGAAAAATACCCGATTAAAGGTTGATGAACTTGCGGAGCAGATTAAAGAAAAAGTCGATCGGCTGAACCAGATAGAAAATAATTTTGCTTCACGTGAAAATGAAGCTCAGCTTTTAGAATCTCAATTGGCTGAGAAGCTGAGGGAAATGAATGAAACAAATGCCCGCCAGCAAAAAATATTTGAGACAATTGAAAGTAAGCAGAAGGAACTTTTTGCTACTGAAGAATCGCTAAGCATTAAAACAAAAAGATTAGCAAAGTTCAGCGTTGAAGTAACTGAAATTGAAAATCGCCATAAAAATATTTCTGATGAAACAAGACGACTTGAAGATCTTAAGAATGAGTTGCACAAACGCACTCTGCTTGAGCAGGATTCTTATGGCAAGCTGAACAAGGATAAAGAGAAAATAAAAGAGATACTACCTCTTTTAGAACAACGCCGCGAAGAGATTGAAAGGGGCAATCTTGATCTTGAAAACAGATTTACAAAAATGTTTCAGCGTTTTAATTCAGAGATGAATGAGATAACAAAAAAGAGATCTGTTATAGATCAAATTGTTCAGAAGAAAGAGAAAGATATTGAAGAAAAGGATCAGCTTTTATTTGAAAAGATAAATGCAATTGAAGAAAGCGATCGTTTATTAAATATGCGCCAGGCAGAGATCGATTCGTTTGAACAATTGCTAAAATCATTCAATGAAAAAAAAGAGCAGCTTAGAAATGATTTATTAAAACTAGATGAACAAATAGTTGAAAAGAAAAACTCTAATGATGATATTAAACTTGAGGCAGAACTGATTTTAAAGAAAAGAATTTCTGTTGAACAAAGTTTGCAGGAACTAATTAACAATATGAATCAAAAATTTGTTGAAGCTAAAGAAAAACGCTCAAAGGTTGAAAAAGAAGTAAGAGTATATGAAGAAAAAGTTGATGACCTAAATCATAAAATTTCTGATTCGATGGATGAGCTTGTTGAACTTCAATCCGCAATAAGTATGATTAAGGTTGAGCACGAAGAACATCGTGGTAATATTGTTAAGCTTGCATCGATGAAGAAAAAACTGCAGGAAGAAATTGGAAAGAGTCAGCGGGTTCTTCAGCGTTATCAGAAAATAAGAGAAAAGTTGAAGATCGAACAATCGATTTTAAAGAACAGACAGGATTCCATAGCCAGAAAAATTTCTATTG
>JBBQSH010000119.1:0-10624 GCA_038214015.1 Ignavibacteriales bacterium
AACTGCAAGAATCTTTTGGGTTTTCTATCGATTTTATTCAATCCACCGGCAACGGTTCCAATCCATAACACACCGGATCTATCCTCATAAAAAGTTCTGATATCATTGGATGAAATTGAACCGGGAATAAGTTTATTTTGCTTGAGGATATTAAATCTGTTAAGATCGGAATCTAATACACAAATCCCTTCAGAAACTGAGGAACCTGCCCAAATTAATCCGTCTCTGTCCTTAAGTATCTTCCAGATACTTTTAACATTAGCAGTGTTAATCTTTACAAATTTATTTTGCTCATAATAAAATCTGTTCAACCCGCCTCCTGAGGTAGCAATCAATAAGCTGCCATCATCATGCTCAAGCATTGATGTAACATTATTAAAATTGAATGAGTAATTATCCGCCGGATTATGTTTGAATTTTTTAAATGATTGAGATGATTCATCATACAAATTTAATCCGCTATCTTCTGTACCAATCCATATTCTTGATTTACTGTCTTCAAAAACAAAAAAGATTTTATTACTTCCTATGCTCTTTTCATCATCCGGATTATACTTAAAAACTTTAAATGTATTTTTTTTACTATTAAATAAATTCAGACCCCCGCCCCACGTACTAACCCATATATTATTTTTACTATCACTAAAAACATTCTGAATAATGTTCGAACTTAGTGAACTGGGATCATTTTCGTCGTGAACAAATCTTTCAAACTTTTCTGTAACCGGATCAAATTTGTTTAATCCGCCACCGTCAGTACCTATCCAAATCTTCCCGTCATTATCTTCGCAAAGAGACCAGATAAAATTATTTGACAAAGAATTCTTGTTGCCTCTTTTATTTCTGTAAACTTTAAATGTGTATCCGTCAAATCTATTTAATCCATCCTCTGTTCCAAGCCATAAAAAGCCTTTTTTGTTCTGGATGATTGTGTTAATGCTGTTTGAGGATAAGCCGTTTTGTGTAGTAAAGTGATTAAAATTAAAAGACGTACTATTAATTTGTCCAAATAAATTGGATGTAAAGATAGCACAGAATATATATGCTAATAATTTAATTATCATTTAGCTTTAAAGAGTAATAGTATATGCATTAATTGTGAGAGGAAATTAAAGAAAATATTCTTTCCCTGAAAACTGATCGTAAATAAATCAAGCGAAGAAGTACTTCTTTTTGCAAATAATTACGGGGATCTTTCAACCCCCGTAACTATTACTTACCATTATTTTTCTAACCCTTACTTCATAAGAATCATTTTACGGGTTTGAACAAATTCACCAGATTGAAGTTTATACAAATACAAGCCGCTTGCTAAGTCTGATGCATTGAATTCAACCTCATAACTTCCTGTTGGAAGAAACTCATCAACCAAAGTAGCTACCTCGTTTCCGAGTACATCATAAATTTTTAATGATTGATGACTGCCGACTGGCGACTGCCAACTGATTTTCGTGCTTGGGTTAAAGGGGTTGGGATAGTTTTGATCAAGAATGAAGACTACCGGAATAACCAGATGAACGGCAACTTCTGCTGTAATATTTCTTGTTCCATTAAAGTCTATTTGCTCAAGGCGGTAATGAAATATACCTGGTTGAAGATCAATATCCTGATAGTAGTATTCTTGTTTTTCAGTTGTAGTGCCTTTGCCATCAACAAAAACAATCTTCTTCCCATTTCTGAATAACTCAAATCCCTGGTTGTTTAATTCTGTTGTTGTAATCCAGGTTAGCTTAACATTACTACCAATTACAGAAGCATTAAATGAATATAGTTCAACTGGAATTACACCCTCCGGAACAATTTCCTCAACAAAATCTACTGCGTTATTAGTTGTATCAATCCCACCCAACACAATAAATTTGTTTTCATAAGTTACATCTGCCATCCACACTCTTTTGCTGCTTAATTCAAACTGATCTATTGACCAACTATCCGATAAAATATCGTACACAAGAAGGGTATCAAACTCATTTGATGGACTTCCCTGGTTACTGCCGCCAACACAATAAATTTTGTCCCCGATAACTTCCATTGCACATTTTGCAACCTGATAAGGTAAATTTGTTAATTCGGTCCAGGTATCGGATACAGGATTGTATTTATAAAACGGATGACTGAATGTACTATCGTAATAACCAATAATATAAACTTCATTTTGGTAGACTTCTGAGCTTAAAGAAAATCCCGGAACAGTATTGGATGTTTTTGCAATCCAGGTATCATTTACTAAATCATATTCATAAACATTTCCTGCTGCAAGAAAAGCATATACATGATCATTTGTATATTGAAATGCAGAACCGAATGTTGAAAAATTTGGACCCTGATTCAAATAAGTCCATGTTTTATTAATTACATTATATTTCCTGACAACTCTATTTCCGAATCGATATCCACCAAATAAGTAAACATCGGTTCCTATAACAGCGGATCCCATTCCTAACGTATTATTATCCGGAATACTATCAAATACCATCCAGTTATTTCCATCAAATTTATATACTGTCTGGAAGCGAGTTGACCCAAGGTAATGCCGGTTTGCACCTCCAAAGAAATATAAAGTATCATTAACAACTTCAGCAACTCCCGAGCAACGAGGTTCTGGTAAGTTTGGAACTGTTTGAGAATACCCAAAGGGTACGAAATAAATAAACAGACTTAACAAATATTTATTCAAAATATTACCCTAAGACCTTTCTATTTTAAGAGCAGCATTTTTCTGATCTGATGGAAACCATTTACGTTTAGTTGATAAAAATAGACTCCGCTTGGTAAGGCAAATGCATCAAAAACTACCTCATTACTTCCGGATGGAATTTCTTCATTAATTAACGTTGCGATTTCATTTCCAAGTACATCATACACTTTTAAGGTTTGCCAACTGCCAATTGAAGACTGCCAACTTATTTTTGTTGTAGGATTAAATGGATTAGGATAGTTTTGGTGAAGATTAAAATTATTTGGTTCACCTTTAAAATCATCATTTATTATTGAAGTGATATTTGATCGTTTGGCAATGAACGGTAAGTAATCAAATCCGCCAGGAACTACTGTATTAAAAGCTCCCCCAATAAAAAGATCATCATTATGAATGACGAGTGAGCGAACTACCTGATCTACTCCCATCCCCATTTTTTCCCAGGTGGATCCATTCCATTTTGCTATATTAAAAAATGTACTATCTTCACCAATTATATTGAACTGTCCAGCGACATATATATCATCTCCATCAAAAGCAAATTCCTCTACCTCAGCTAAATCATAATTTCCGTTTAATCCCGGACCTAATCCTTCCCAGCTCGTACCATTCCACTTGGCAATGCGGTCGGCATTGGGGTCACCTCCGGCATCTGTAAAATATCCGCCAATGTACATTTCATCATTGTTAAAACCGATGTGATGAACCTGATGATTAAGCCCATTACCGAACGGCTCCCATAAAGAATCCACATCATTCCACTTAGCAATAAATTTAACATTGGTATCTGCTCCTGCAGCAGAAAATATTCCGCCAGCATAAATTTCTCCGTTGTTAATTGCGATAGTGTAAACGGAATTATTAAATCCTTTATCCATAGCTTCCCAGTTAGCTCCATTCCAAATAGCTATACGATCAGCATCTCCGTTCCCGCCGGCATTACGAAAACTACCTCCTGCATAAAGTTTGTCATTTTCAAACAAAAGTGTAACAACAGAAAAATTTAAACCACCGCCTACAGAATTCCAGTTTGTTCCATCCCAACGCGCAATTTTATTTGTATTAATCACTCCACCGGCACTATCAAACGCACCACCGACATAAACATCATTACCATTAACTGCAATTGATGTAACCCATTCGTTTATTCCTGTTCCAAGTGCCTCCCAACTTGCTCCATTCCATTTTGCAATATGGCGTGCATTTGTATTACCTCCAGCGGAGTCAAATAATCCACCAACTAATAAATCATTTCCGTATGACCTGAGAATATCCACGGTAAAATCTAACCCAGGTATTGCTTCCCAAAATCCGGTTCCCTGGGCTGATATTGAATTTGTTGCTGTAAAAGTTAGAAAAATTGCAACAACATAAACTTGTAATTTCATTTTCATCCTACTTCCTTTATATATAAATCTTATTTCATTAATGTCATTTTTTTAGTTTCAACGAGCGAACCTGAATGAAGTCTATAGAAATAAATTCCGCTAGCCAGATTACCTGCATCGAATGTAACCTCATATCTTCCTGCTTCTCTAAACTCATCCACTAATGTTGCAACTTCATTACCCAGTACATCATAGACTTTAATTGTTTGATGACTGCCCACTGGAGACTGCCAACTTATTTTTGTACTTGGATTAAATGGATTGGGGTAGTTTTGTAAAAGCATATGTGATTGTGGAACTGAGACTATTTCATTATCAAATACAGATGTTGTGCCGCCTGTTGCTGTTTTAAGAATTACACCATTTGGACCGCATAACCATCCGTTTTGATCATTGAGAAAAAACACCCCTCCCATACCAAGATTTGTTGGCAGAAGTTGGGGGTCCCAAGTATTTCCACCATCTGTTGTTTTGTAAACATATCCGTCAGGACCGCAAACGTAACCAGTATTTACATCTGTAAAATAAATATCATTTAATGTAGCAGAAATTCCGGTTGTAATAGAATTCCATGTGATACCATCATCAATTGATTTTAGAATTGTTCCATTTTGTCCGGCAACATAAATAGAATTTGAACCTATAGAAACGATATAAGAAATTGAGTAAAGGTTTGAAGTTGTTCCGCTATTTACAGAATTCCATGTGGAACCATTATTTGTAGATCTTAAAATTGTACCATTATTTCCAACAATTAATCCCGCAACAGAACCCACAAATTCAACATCATTTAAATTGTTCGTTGAGCCACTTCCTACAGTATCCCAAGTAGTTCCCTCGTCAACTGTTCGTAGAATTAACCCGCCACCACCTACAGCAACTCCTGTATTAATATTCGCAAATCTTAATCCAACCAGTCCATAAAAAGTCGGATAATTAAAAACATCCCAGTTTTGTCCGCCATCGGTAGTCTTTAATATGTTGCCACCAGTTCCACCAATATATCCATCATTGTCATTTAGAAAATGGAGTGAATAGTACCAGAATCCCGAATTAGGCGGGCGAGGCATTTCTATCCAATTAGTTCCACCATCTGTAGTCTTCAGTATTACACCTTCACCAACACACCAGCCAAGATTAGAGTCACGAAATTGAATTTCTTCGAGCCATTTTCCGGTCCCCTTGCTCAGTGAGTCCCAGGTTACACCGCCATTTGATGAACGTAGAATTGTTCCGAAAATACCAACAGCCATTCCATTATTTAGATCAAAAAAATCAACTTCGGTAAGAAAATTTTCTGTAGGCGCTGATATAGGGACCCAATCATTTCCACCATTAGTCGTCCTAACAATTTTGCCCTCTTCACCAACGGCTACTGCGGTTTGTGCATCAAAGATATGAACAGAATTAAGTAATTGAGTGTTTCCACTGCCCTGAAGATCCCATACGATTCCGCCGTTTGTTGTTCTGACAACTACTCCCTGAGCACCAACTGCGTAACCAAGACTTGGACTTAGAAATTTTACATCTACCAATGTACTTGTAGTCGGGCTGGTTTGCTGAGTCCAATTATTTCCGCCATCCGTTGACTTATAAATAATTCCAAAATTTCCAACCACCCAGCCTGTGTTTTGATCAGCAAAATAAACTGATTGAAGAAACCCGGCATTTCCAGGTGTTTTTGTATCCCAGGTGCTGCCTCCATCAGTGGTTAGAACTACTGAAAAACTTCCTCCAACAGCCCAACCATAATTTTCGTCCAGAAAAAATATATCATCATATCCATTAAAAGTATTAGTTTCAATTTCTGACCATGAATTACCCCCATCAGTTGTTTTTATTATTACATCTCCAAAACCAACACCAAACCCTACACTACTATTAATAAATTGAACAGTTTCTATCCCAAAATCAGAGTTATTAATGTTGTATTCTATCTCCCAGGTTGAACCAAAGTCCGTAGTTTTCATCTGAGTTTCATTCTGACCCCAAGCCATAAAAGTATTTGCATCTAACGCCTGGACAGTTGCAAGTTGATTACCTTGGGGGGTCAGATTTTGCCATTCCCAGCCACTTTGTGCAAGTGTTAATGAATATAAAAGTAATACAAGCACAAGGTATAGATAGATTTTTGCCATTTTTTGCTCCATAGATTTTTTTATGATTAGTTATTTATGGGGCAAAACTATCTGATATTGAACGGAAAATATTCTACAAACGTCTCAAATTTTATAACTGATGTCTCTTTTGAAATGAATTGATTGAAAAGTAGATAAGTGTTAACACAAACAATTATTTGCTGTGTTGTTTTTTGAATTCTAGAGGTGTTTGTCCGAAAACTTCCTGAAACGTTTTTGTGAAGTAAGCCTGACTGCTGAATCCAACCCGGTAAGAAATTTCTGCGATGTTTCCTGCATCCTGTTTCAAAAGTTCTGCTGCGCGCTGGAGCCGGAAATTCCTTATAAATTCTGAAGCAGATTGATTTGTGAGAGCCTTTATTTTTCTATGTAGTTGGGCACGACTCATTCCTATTTCATCACAAAGTATTTCAACTGAAAAATCTTCATTGGAAATATTTTTTTCTATAGTCGAGGTAAGTTTATCAAGAAATACTTTTTGGGTTGATGGAACAACAATATCAGCTGGCTTAACCAGCATCTGAGATTGATATTTTTCCCGCATCTCCTTACGAATTTTTATTAGATTTTTTATTCTGATTTTCAGTTCATCAGAATTAAATGGTTTTATAAGATAATCATCAGCACCGGTTTCAAGTCCTGTTAGCTTATCCTCCGTTGCAGCTTTAGCTGTTAGCAGAATAACAGGAATATGATTTGTTTTTTCACTGGTTTTAATTTTATGGGATAATTCATAGCCATCCATCTGGGGCATCATTATATCACTTATTATAAGATCAGGAATATTTTCTTCGGCGAGCTTTAATCCTTTAACTCCATTTTCCGCTTCAAGCACAAAATAATTATCCTGCAAATTTTCTTTAATCATTTCGCGAAGATCGGGATTGTCTTCCACAACCAGAATTATTGTTTTATCTGCTTCAACTTGTTCATTAATAATCTGTGTTGAAGTTGTTGATAAATCATCATACGGAATAAAATCACTTTGTAATTGTTCTATATCTTCAGATACAATTTCATCTTCCCTTAAATGATTTTTACCAAGCGGAAGATGAATAGTGAATAATGTTTGGTTGTTATTACTCTCAACTACAATATTACCTTTGTGTAGTTCAACATATTCTTTAACCAGCGAAAGCCCGATTCCTGTTCCTTCAAAATTTCGCGTTCCAGTATCATCAACCTGATAAAAGCGATCGAAGATGTTGTTAAGTTTTTCTGATGGAATTTCAATTCCGGAATTCTTAAAAATGATTTTAACAGAACTATCATCTTTGGATATACTTACATCTACCTTTTCACCAATGGGACTAAATTTTACTGCGTTGGAAAGTAGATTATAAAAAACAGTTTCAAACTTTTTCCTATCATAAAAAACAAATATTTCTTCATTTGTTTGAAAATCATCTACAGGGATTTTATTAAAAGCAAGACTCAGATTTTTCTGGTTAGCCAGCGAAGAAAATGATGCTACAATTCTTTTTAAAAATTTTACGAGATCACTTTCAGAAGCATTTAGCTTTACATTTCCTGTTTCAATTCTTGATAACTCCAAAAGTTGATTGATAAGTTGAAGAAGCCTTGAAGCATTTCTTTTCATCACAACAAATTCTTTGTTGTCAGCATTATTTTCCATTTTACTTTTAAGTTTCTCTAAAGAACCAATAATTATTGTTAAAGGTGTTCTAAACTCGTGAGAAATATTTGCGAAGAATCGTGATTTGATCTGATCAACTTCCAGCAGTTTTTGGGACTCAAATTCCTTCAGCCTCAAATCATTTCTAAGTTTAACCCTGTTAAGTTCATATCTTCTCACTGCAAAGAAACCGATAGCCGCTAGAATAAAATAAATTGTGTATGCCCACCAGGTTTTCCAAAACGGAGGATTGATAATTAAACTTACTGCGAGACCTTCTTCGTTCCAGTAACCATCACTATTGGTACCTTTAATTTTAAATATGTAATTGCCCGGATCTAAATTTGTATAAGTTACATCTCTTCTATTGCCCGAATTAATCCAATCCTTATCAAAACCTTCAAGCATATATCTGTATTGATTCTTATCCGGACTTGTAAAATCCAATGAGGCAAATACAAATGAAAAAACATTTTCATCGTGAGCTAATTTAATCTCTTGTGTCTCAGATTTATTATTACCATTAACAGAGAAATATTTAAGCAGAACTGATTTATTGAAAACTTTGAAATCTGTAAGCACAATTGCAGGAATTTTTTTTATTTCCTTAATGGAATTAAAAGAATAAACATTTAAACCTTTTTCACCACCAAAATAAATTGAACCGGCTTCTGAGTCACTAAAAACAGATCTCTGGTTAAATACTTTTCCTTGAAGCCCATCACTGTCATCGTAATTTTTAAATGTTTTTTTATCAGGCTCAAAATCGGATATCCCGTTTATTGTTGATATCCACAAATTGTCTTTCGCATCTTCAGTAATCGATTGAACAGTATTGCTTGCCAACCCATCTTGTTCTAAATAATGAGTAAATGAATTTTCTTTTTCGTTGTACAGATTCAAACCACCGCTGAATGTTCCTATCCATACCCTTCCTTTAGAATCCTCATAAATACAATTTATACCATTACTGCTAACACTATTCAGATCTTCCTGAACATGTTTAAAGTGAACAAATGATTCTGTCTTTCTATCAAACCTGCTAAGTCCGCCGGTTGAGGTACCCACCCAGAGATTGCCTTTGCTGTCTTCAAGAATTGAAGTTACTTCAGGAGAATTTAAATACTTAGAGCTGTTTGGATATTTAGGATTGTCTCTGAATCGTTTAAATGAATTCGTGTTTTTATCAAATCTGTTTATTCCGCTTAAACCGGTACCGATCCAAATCGTTCCTTCTGAATCCTCATAAATCGTATGAATAAAATCGTTACCAAGTGATTTAGGATCTTCCTGGTTATAATTAAATACTTCTAACTTTTTTAGAGTGGGATCATATTTATTTACTCCGCCTCCAAAAGTTCCTATCCAAATTATTCCGGATTTATCCTGTATGATTGAAGTAACATTATTGTAACTTAAAGTGTTTTTGTTTTTAATATCATTTTTAAGTTCAAACAATAAATTGCTTTGATCTAAAAAATTGTCTTTGTGATAAACTTTTATTCCATCTCCGTTAGTTCCAAGCCATAAATTATTTTTATCATCAATTAGAATAGAAGAAACATTATTCTCCGCAACTTTATTTTTTGCAAATGGTGAAGGCTTATAAAGTGCAAAACGTTCTTTAGCTGGGTTGTATTTATTAATACCACTTGCAAATGTTCCGATCCATACATTCTGAAACTTGTCGATGCAAATTGAGGAAATATTATTTTCACTTAAACTTGTGTTGTCTTCTTCAACATTCTTATAACTTGTAAATTGACTTGTAATAGGATTGAAAATATTTAAACCACCTCCTATAGTACCAATCCAAAGATAACCTTTACTATCTTCGGCAATCTTACTAACGTTATTATTACTAATGGAGTTTTTGTTTTCAGAATTATGCTGATAAGACATAAACTCAGCTTTACCGGTGTCAAATGATATGAGTCGATTTAATCCGGAGCTAGTACTTACCCAAATAATTCCTTTTGAATCTTCGAATAAAGAAGTTATAAGATTACCGCTAATGCTTTTGGGATCTTGCGAGTTTTTCAAAAACACTTCGAAAGAATTTGTTTTATAGTTGTACTTATTTAATCCTATCTGTGTACCAATCCATAAATTATTTTTTGCATCAAATAAAAGCGAAGTGACATAGTTAAAGCTTAAACTGTTTTTATCTGAAGGATTATTTTGAAATAGTGTGAAGCTTTTTGTTTTTGGATTAAAAAGATTTAATCCTTTTCTTGTTCCAATCCAAATATTTCCAGACTTATCTTCAGTTGTGCAGACAATTTTTTCAGAACCTAATAAGATTGTGCTGTCTTTTTGCGGATTGAAATGTGTAAATGTTTCAGAATCAGGATTAAAAGCATTTAATCCATCGCGTGTTGCAATCCAGAAATTCCCTTTTGAATCTTCGTAAATATGCCCTGCGGCATAATCACTTAATGAATTTGTATTGCCGGGTAGGTGTCTGAAGTGTTTAAATCTGTACCCATCAAAGCGGTTAATTCCATCCTGTGTACTTATCCATAAAAATCCTTTTTTATCCTGAAAGAGATAGGAAATATGATTGCTTGATAATCCGTTATCAGTTGTAATTCGTTCAAACCTTAATCTATCAGTCTGCCCGCAGACAATATTAGAAAGTAGTACAATTAGTAAAACAGAAAAAAAATATTTTCCGATCTTAATTTTCATTAATTGTTTATATCTGATTGATTGTAGAAAAGGTTTTTAGTAAGATAATGGAAAATGTTATATAATGAAATAT
>JBBQSH010000120.1:0-10536 GCA_038214015.1 Ignavibacteriales bacterium
TTTGTTTCAATAAAATCGCCCGCATTAAGTTGATAAAAATATATCCCGCTTGGCAATGTAGGGTTTACATTGTAAAGTTTAGAATGAATACCTGCTTCATAAAATCCTTCAGCTATTGTTTCAATTTCTCTTCCAATTGCATCATATAGTTTGATTGATTGCCAACTACTGATTGGTGACTGCCAACTTATTTTTGTGCTTGGATTAAATGGGTTTGGATAATTTTGTTCCAGAATAAATTCTGTTGCTGTGATTTGTTGTTCATTAATCCCTGTTACTATCGAATCCACAATTGAATATGTGACCCAGCCATCATTAGAATAGTAAATATGATTCAGATTTATTAGATACGAGATATTAGAGTTAAAGAATTCGAAATTAGTATTTCTATCATCCCAATTGGTAAATGATTGCAGCGTGTCCCATAACATTCCGCCATCAGTCGTGTTCACTATCCCAGTCCAATCAATCGACCAACCCATTTGTGGGAAAATAAATTCAAAATCTAAAGACCAATAACTATAACTATTTAAGCTTTCCCAGGTGGTCCCGGCATCGGTAGTTTTAGTTAGTGAGAATAAAATACCAAACAAACTTTCCGAAAAAGCGCCGATTAAACATTCGTTGTTAGAAATAAAACGAATTTTATCATAATAAACATATTCATTTAAACCACCTCCTTCAAAATAAGAACGGCTCCAGGTCTCACCTTGATCAGTCGTTTTATAAATGTAACGGGTCCCTGTTATAAAATTAGGACTAGTATTAGTAAAACATAAATATCCTACTGAATCTTTATAAAAAGATATATCATATATATTTTGTAAAGTATCTGTAACTAATTCCCAATTATTTCCGCTGTCTACACTTTTAAATAATCGACTGTAAGAGTAAGCGAATCCGATAGAATCGTTTGTAAATGCGATATCATAACCACCAAAAACTAGGGGAAATTCATATTCTTGTACCCAAATTAATCCGCCATTACTTGAACGAAGAAGAGTATTACTCAAAATAAGCCAACCATTTTGTTCATCAACAAACGTGATTTTTCCGGAGGTGTCTATCCGCGAATCATAGATTTTAATCCAATCTGTGCCTGCATTTGTAGTTTTCCATAAGTAGCTGTTATTGCTCAAAATCCATCCGTTGTGGTCGTCAAGAAAAAATATATCGCTATACTTGTGAATAGATTGTGGTAAGGAGTGTGTATTTAAAAATATTACAAGTAAAAAGAATATTGTAAACGGTTCATTTTATTCCCTTTTAAAATGGTGGATTACTAAATAAATATAATAAACGATTATAAGATAGCAATCGCCGCTGCAATGTCAATAGTTAGGAACTTACTTCCTATACTGCTTTATAAACTCTTCAACCTCAGGTAAGCCGCCTTGATAAATTAAATATCCGTTGCTTGGCTCGCGTTCTGTTATTTCTCCGTTAATTGGAGTCAGCATAATCTCTTTTACTTTTTCTAAATCATTCGTTTGTCCTAACGCCCAGCCAAGTTTTACATAAGCAACTTCAGGCAGCATATTTGCAGCAGGAATAACTCCAAGCTCCATCATATCTCGTCCGGTATCGTAAACATACATTTGCACATAACCCCACAATGTTTGCACTGTCATATAAACTGCAACATTTTTTTCTCGTGCGCGCTTTAGTGCTGGATACATTGGTTTGTTAACATGTCCAAGTCCGGTTCCCGCAATTACAATTCCTTTATATCCATTATCAACAAGCGAATCAATTATATCAGGCTGCATATTAGGATAGTAATAAACAATTGAAACTTTTTCTTCAAACACAGGATTGATTATTACCTCTTTATCATCTCTTCTTCTTTTATAATCCTCACGGAGCGGAGTGATTTTTTCATGACTAACCATTGCGATGGGAATATCACCAATAGTTCTAAAAGTTGAACGATAACTTGAGTGCATTTTTCTTACGCGAGTTCCTCGATGAAGCAAACCATACATATCAGAAGTTGGTCCGAACATACAAACCATTACTTCCGCAATATCGCTTTCAGCGGCAGTCTTAACGGCGTGGATTAGATTTGAAGCAGCATCTGAAGATGGGCGATCGCTTGAACGCTGTGATCCAACCATTACAATAGGCACAGGAGAATTTTGAACCATAAAAGATAAAGCAGCGGCGGTATGATGCATTATATCAGTTCCATGTCCGATTACAATTCCCTGCACACCTTTTTCAATTTCTTTTCCGATTGCTTCCGCAACACCTTTCCAATGTTTTGGTCCGATGTTCTCACTGAACTCGCCATATAGTTTTTCAGTTTCAAGATTGCAATAATCTGCAAGTTCAGGAACTGAACCGTAAAGTTCGCCTGGAGAAAATGCAGGAATAACAGCACCGGTTCTGTAATCTAATCTTGAGGCAATTGTTCCGCCAGTTCCTAAAAGTTTTACGCGAGGTTTTTTAGGATCGTAGGGAAAATCTTTTTCCGGAATTTTATAGTGAGCTTCTTTTCTTCCGAAGATTTTTACATCCTTAATTTTTTCTGCAGCAATTCCGATGTTATAACCAATCGGCATTTTAAGAACAATATGAAATTCATCTGCGGTTTCTGAACGAGGTAAAATTAATCCTTTAAAATTTCCTTCATCAGTTAAGATTTCTACATCACTCCATATTGGCGTTTTAAATTTTTGTAGAGTATTTAATGCAACTCCACGATAGCCTTTGTAATCTTCTAAATTTATCTCAGCCATTATTTTAATTTCTTTTTATCATTTAAATAATTCTTTGAATTAAGTTTTGTAACCACTTTCTTGCCTGATCAATTCGTTCTCTTGCTACCTTAGCCAGCCAAAATTTAAATGGTTCTGCTTTTGGTGATGGAACACTTTGTATTAATCGAAATAATTGCTCTGTATTAGCAACATCAGTCACTCGCATTTTACCATCTGCAGCCTGCATTTTCAAACCGTGAAGATTTGTCACGGTTTCATTTCCCTCTTGTTTTAGTCGCTGCTTTAGCTTTCGCCAATATGCAGCTACATCAATGCTATCTGTAAGCACCTGAATAACATCTACAATGGAGAAATACCTTTTTTCCTGTTTATCATCCCAGTGTGAGCGTATTTTCCTTTGCTCAAATATTTTAATTGCATTTTCTTTATTCATTTTTCTTTATACCCATTTTATTTAAAAACCAATTTTGTCCGCAACCTCTTTTGCCGGAATTCTGCCACGGAGTTTTTTCATAATCATTCCCATTAACAAATTGCTTTTACTTTCCTGGTTATAAATTATCATCTTATCACATTCTGATTTTGCGTTCTTAATAATCTCATCAACCTCTTTTTCTTTAGCTGGATTAAGAATTATCTCTTCTGTAAATGCACCAAGCTCAACAATGATTTTTAAAGTAGTAAGTAATGCGTCTTGGGGAATTTTTCCCTCCGCATAAGATTTTAAAATTCCCTCAAACATACTTTCATGCATCCATTCAATCATACATCCATACTTCTTCAATCTCTTTGGATATTGAATTAATAAAACAGCAGCAGTTGTTGGATTTACTTTCCAATCATTAACTGCTTTCTTAAAAAGTTCTGCGTACTTTGAAACAGAAAGTTCTTCAATCGTATCTTTTGGAATTCCCAGTTTGGTGTACCATTCAATTCTTTTCCAGAATTGTTCAGGCAGTTCGGATTTTATTTTTTCCAGTCTATCCTTAGTAATCTTTTTCGGCGGAAGATCTGTATCAGGGTACATTCTATCTGCACCGGGAAGAATTCGTTCAAAACCATTTGTTCCATCACTCATTGCTTGTCGTGTTTCAGATGGAATTCCAATTGTCGCTTCTTTTGCCCGAATTATAATTTCTCTTACTGCCGTTTGTACATCATCTTCGCTTCCCCAAACAATTATCATAGTGTCATTATCAGCAGCATTTGTAAACTTCTTAACTTTCAACCAATCAGCAGAGCTTATTGTATCGCTTTTACTATCTGAATGAATAATGTTTGGAATACTTGTTAAGCATGCAATAACTCTTATGCGATCAGATATTTCTTTAGAGAAGTAAGTATCTGTTTGTGTTTGCCAGTGAAGTAACTCTTTAAATCCTTTTAACACTACAGTACTAATTTTCATTCCGGAATCAGAAGCATTTTTAAGAGGTGCATAATGAACTTTCTTTAAAAGTTTTGTTATGTCATAAGATTCAGCCTTAAAAGTTTCCGGTGTGATTCCACGTTTTTTTAATTCTTCTCGTAATCGTAACAGATTCCATTGTCTCATCGCTTCGTTGTATGTGAGAAGTGGAATTAAAGTTATTTGGGGTACACCTTTTATTTCAACACGAGTTCCGCCTTCAACACTAACATTAACATCTTCGCGTGCGGCTCCCATTCCGCGTCTAACTTTTTGTGTGCTTCTTACAAGTTTACTGCATTGCCATGCAACATCTGCAACTTCCTGCGGCGTTCGCATTGCAGGTTCAGTTACCGTTTCGATCAGCGGCATTCCAAGTCTATCTGTTAAATAAACTCTATCGTGTCCGATATCTGAAACCTCTCTGCACGAATCTTCTTCAATTGACATTTGAACAATTTTAACTTTTCTGTCTTTGTAAGGAATCCAGCCATCAAGCGCATAGATTGCTGTACGTTGGAATCCTGTTGGAATACTTCCATCCAAATATTGTTTACGTGCAATATGCAGCTCATCAACAAGATTGCAGTTGTACAATATTCCTATTCCTATTGCAATATCGAGTGCATCATCATTTATTAAAAACGGCGGAGTGTCATCCATCTCATAAGTACAAACTGTCTCTCGTTTGATGTGATAGATTATATTTTTCTTAGTTTTAAATTCCATCAAAGCTGTGCCATCATAAACTCCCATTTCAGAAAGTGTGGGACGCATATGGCGTAGTATTTCCGCATCAAATTCCCTGGTGTATTTTCCAGCGGGACAGCGGCAGAAAAGTTTTTTCTCCGTTAATAGCTGCTGATGAATTTCTATTCCGGATTTGAATCCGACCGTTTTATAATCTGCTTCGGTCATTTCGTTGAAAGGTTTGAAAATAAAATCATACATAAGAGCCACAGTATTTTAGTTTATATTATGAAAGTTTTTCTTTGAGCTAAGTTTTGTGTAGTCAGGATCTTCCTCACTGCTCATACAATAAAAGCACTAAGCGCTAAAAGTAAATGCCCATTCCAACTCTTACAAAAGTAAATTCCAAAGCCCACCCGTTAGAGGAGCTTTCAGAGGTTCTCCGGGATGTTTCACCTGAAGAATTTTTCTCTGTGTTTTCATAATTTGATTTATTCCACTGATAAATGGTAATTAGCTGGGCTTCGGCAAATAGATTGACATTTTCATTTAGTGAACCCGATACACCAAACAAAGAAAGAAGCCCAACAGAAAATGCATTACTTTTATTAAAATTTCTGCTGGAGATATCAAGTCTTTCGTATTCAGAAACATTATCGTAAGAGTAATTATTATAAGCTAAATAAGGACCTGTTCCTGTATAAATTGAAACATATTTAGAGTAAAGCAAATAGTATAGGTAAGACGCTGATAATGCAAGGTTTATGTTATTAGATTCCCGCTCTTCGTTAGATTTGTTTGATAAAGTATCCCATGGAAAGGAACTTTGAGCATCAGATTCTGCATCTAAATTTAAGTATGTTCCTCTTAAATCCAGAGTAAGTCTCAGTGCGGAGTTGTCATTAAGCTTAAATTTATAGCCAATGGCATATCCATTTATGAAGAAGAAATCAAAGGATTTATTAAAAGAAAGTGAATCTGTTTTAGGAGCATCTTGTGAATACACCGGGCCAACAGAAAAAATAAAGAAACTAAGCAACAAAAATAATTTTACTCTTTTCATTTAATCTCCCACTAAATAAATTTTAAATAACTTGTTAGGACATTATCGCATTTAATAATTATGATTTTTATTTCCTAAACTTGTCCTGATAATCCTTAAACATGTCTTTATGAACCATAAAATCCATTATCTTAAGTTTAACATAATCTTCATGATAGAAGTAATAACCCTTGTCACCGATATTGCGTGAGCCTGACCCAGAGTCTTTTATCAAAAACCATGTTTTACCATCCAATTCTTCATATCCAACTAAATGAATTCCATGATCATCTGTTGTTGTCTCATTACTGAAACGGAATTGTCTTGAATTTTCATCAATGTACTCAGAAGGAATATCAAACGTTGGAACGATCGCACATTTTGTCCAGCTATCATAACCGGCTTCACTAACATCTCCGCCGATTGCAAGCGTGTAGCCATTTTTAATAGAATTCTTCAACCCTTTCATAAAATCTTCTAGCGGAACGTTATAATAATCTTTGTTGTGCCACCAATTATCTGGAACTTCATATTCAACTTGCTGCCTGTATGGCTGCTGCATATATGAAAGCACATCAACATAATCATCTGCATTAAGTTTTAAATAATTTGTTAAATATTCTTTTGGTGTGTATTTCTTTCCATCCACAACAACTTCTGTTGGCGGAGTACCGAGATAATGATTGAGAATTGATTTTGTAACTACAACAACTTCATCTTCATTCCAGGCGTTTGTTGTCTTTACATTTTTCAAATATGTGCGGATCTCATCAATCATACCACTGTGATCATGAAATTTTTGTCCTGGCAGTAAACCAGAATATGCCTCAACCGGAACTATTCCGTATTGTTTATAAATTCTTGTAACTGCATTTGCTTCGGATCCCTCATCCACAAGCGATTTACCACGCGTGTGAACGAACTCTTTTACCTTCTCAACATACTCCCAATAAGCACTATAAATAGGTGATAGACTTACTTGCTTTTCTGTTAAACGATAAACTTCAGATTCAAAAAATGATGTTGTAGAAAATGTCCAGCAAGTTCCTGTTTGTCCCTGAGAAACAGGTTCATTGTGCCAGTAATATTTAAACTCTTCTTTGGATTGGGGATAGTTCATTCCAGTAAAATCTAGTTTAAAACTTTTCTTTTTTTCTTTAGTTGGATTATTGAATTCATCAATTCCTTTTTGGATCTCCTGATAGAATCCTGGTTTTGGCTCTACAAAAACACCTTTGTTTTTTTCTTGTGATTTAATAGTGGATGCAGAAAGAAGGATTAAAAATGCGAGAAGAGATATAAGGGATTTCATAACCTGTTCCTTAGATAATTAATAGAAACATTATAAAGATTGTAATTCAAAATTAGGGATAAATAAAAATAGTGGGAAGCATATATATGTTAAAAATATTTTCGTCTTTGGGATGTATTTAACATGATCAAAACGTCACACTTAGCGAAGTCAGGGGTGTGAACCAATCAATTAACGGACAGACTCGTTTTAAAAAATCAGTCTTCGACTTCGCTCACACTGATGAATTATACTTTTCACAATTATTATTTAGCAAAAAAATAAATATTAAAAATAACAATTCCCGGCAAAATTGAAGGAGGCAACAAACAATCCACCGGGAATATAAAGCGACTAAGACAGCATTACTAATAC
This sequence comes from Ignavibacteriales bacterium, assembly GCA_038214015.1. Lineage (GTDB taxonomy): Bacteria > Bacteroidota > Ignavibacteria > Ignavibacteriales > Ignavibacteriaceae > IGN3. Next base: position 7,530 of record JBBQSH010000120.1, read on the forward strand.
GAGATATCGCTTATTTCAATCATCTCTGTTTTTTTATCATATTTCTTTAAGTAGGCAGCAAACTCTGCATTTAAAAATTTCTGATGAGTTTTTTCATAAACCTTTAAATATTTTTCTACTTGTTTATGTGTAAGCGTACTCTTCATATAATTTTTCTTTTCATTATCATCAAAAAATATACGATAATAAAAAAGCTTTGCCGGTTTGGATTTTGCTTTTGCAGCAACCGGTTTTTTAATAGATTTTTTTACTGGCATTTTTTACTCTCCAAATAATATTTATTGGATTAAATTTTTCCGTTCTTCTTAATGATATCTCTTGCAATAATTCCTTTTTGAATTTCATTCGTTCCTTCAAAGATTCTGTTAATACGTGAATCTCTATAAAATCTTTCGATGGGTAGTTCCTGTGAGTAGCCCATTCCACCATGTATCTGAACAGCAAAATCAACAATCTTATCTAAAGATTCAGAGCAGTAATATTTTACTATTGCAGAATTTCTTGATATATCTTTATGTAAATCATAATCAACAGCAGTGCGATAAACAATTGATTCCATGTTGTAAATCATAACAGCCATCTCTGCAAGCATAAATTGTATTGCCTGAAAATGTGCTATCGGATGATCAAACTGAACGCGCTCCTTTGCATACTTTGCAGAATATTCAAGCATTTCTTTTGAAACACCCAAACAAGCAGCTCCAAGTCCAAGTCTGCCGGCATCGAGAGTTTTCATTGCGTAAATAAATCCTCTGCCGTCTGTTCCGATTAAATTTTCTTTTGGTATGTGTACGTTTTCAAAACTTAATGCATTTGTAACACTTCCCTTAATTCCCATTTTCTTTTCTGGTGGACCGACTTTAAAACCATGAACTTTTGCATCTACTGCAAAAAGACTAATACCTTTTTCGGTTCTTGCAAATAAAGAAATAAAATCTGCTATGCCGCCATTTGTAATCCAAAGTTTTTCACCATTAATAATCCATTCATCACCAACTAAATCTGCTTTTGTTTTTAGATGGAATGAATCTGAACCGGCTTGTGCTTCAGTTAATCCAAATGCTGCAATCTTTTCACCCGAAGCAAGAGGTGGAATAAATTTCTTTTTTTGTTCTTCACTTGCACCGTTAAATATTGCATTGGTTCCTATTGATTGATGGGCACCAATAAATGTTGCGGTGGACATACATCCGCGTGCAATTTCTTCCTGCATAATGCAATAACCAACTTCACCAAACCCGCCGCCGCCGTATTCTTCAGGAAAAAATATTCCAAGAAAACCAAGTTCAGCCATTTTTGTGATAAGTTCTGTGGGAATTTTTGCTTCTTCATCAATCTTGGCGGCAATGGGTTTAATTTCATTATTGGTGAAATCACGAACCATTTCGCGGAGCATGTTTTGTTCTTCGGTAAACTTAAATTCGAACATTGGTAAGAAGCCTTCTTTTTATTGTCACTTGTTATAGTCAAATAATATTCCACAAGGATTATATGGATTTTTGCTTAAATATCGGAAAAAATGGATAGTGTTTAGAAAACGCTTTTCATATCAAAGAAGGGAAACAAAACCTGTTCTTAATTTTGAGAAGACTGACAATCTACTCTAATCGTAATCCAGTTTCATAAACAGGAACAGGAGTGGCGGAATCACTAAACTTTCTTAAAAATCCCACTTCAGTATAACCAGTATATTTTAATCTTAATTCACACACAAATTCATAAAGTCTATTTGAAAGTAATGGATTTCTATCAGCATTGAAAGTGAATGTCATTTCTTCATTGGCTGGGGTTTTTATTACAATTGGAATGGATTGATTAAAATCTTCTTTATTGCCACTGATAGAAATTGTTAATTCTAATTTGTAAACATAGCCATCGATTTTATAACTTGTTTTCGGAGGATATATCTTTGCTTGATATTTATCTGGAACAAGAATTGGCCGTATCTCCAAAATTTTTATAAATGGAATACTTACCTTATAACCTTGCCAATCTTCTTCACGCTGGGATACGATATTTGTAGAAAGTAAAATACTTAAGGATAAAATTTTTGCATTCATACTCTTCATAATCAGTTACTCTTTGCTAGGTGTGATTAGAAAAGCTCATCATAAATTATTCCGTAAATTTAGATTGTTTTATTCGTCCCTCTTAACTGTTTCAGGCGAAAATGCTGGCAAGCAAACAGCAACATACTCTACAGTTCCCTCATAAGGTGTGCTGTATTGTATCCACTCGCCTTTTTTAGTTAAGATAGCAGAGCCTGCTTTTACATCAATTACTTCTTTTTCTGTTTTAACTTGTAAGGTTCCTTTAAGCACAACTGTGTATTCATCAAACTGAGGTCGTTGTCCCGGTTCAACCCAGCCTTGCGGACTTGTCATTTTTGCAATACTTACTTCTTCTGTCTTTGAGTTAACTCTTCCAAAATATTCTTCAATTATTTTAGGTTTGTTTCCTGCTCCGACGAAGTCGGATTCAATTATGGTTGGAGAGTTTATAACGATTGGCATTTTATTCTCCTTTGTTTTTCTTTGCACTTACAAGATAGAAAATAACCGAAGTTGTAAAAACTGTTTCGGGATTTTTCTCTATTTGATTTTTAATCTTATCAATTCCTTTTTGATATTCTCCATCTGAAAGATTGGCAAGCTGAGAACTCTGATGCTTATTTAAGAAGGGATCATTCAAAACGTCATTACCAATCTTTTGGTGATGAACTTTTTCAACAACTTTAATTTCAATATCAGCAAACTTTTCTATAGTTAATATTTCTTTTAATGATTCTAACGAAGGAAATCTTTTCAAATCGTTTTCATAAACTGAATCAAAATAATCGTACACGTACCAGTCTTTATCAATATGCGGATCAACACCAAAAACAGAAATCATTCCTTTGCTTGTTATTGTACGTTTGCATTCGCTGATAAATTTTTCTTTATTCGGGAAATGATGAATCGCATTTACACAAAAAATCAAATCAAAAAAATTATCCTTAAATGGAATG
>JBBQSH010000121.1:0-10473 GCA_038214015.1 Ignavibacteriales bacterium
TCATTGATTGAGGCTGTAAATATTCTTGGTTCACTTGTTTATGGAACAATATTAGGAATTTTTCTCGTGGCATTTTATACTAAAAAGATTTCCGGTAATTCCGTTTTTATAAGTGCGCTAATTGCAGAAGCAGTTGTGCTCTATTGTTTTCTTTTCACTTCTATACCTTTTTTATGGTATAATGTTATTGGGTGTTTAATTGTGCTTATCCTTAGCACTGGGATTAATCAAATTCCTAACCGCAAATTAAAAGAATCAAATTAGCACGAAAAAATATTTAGTGAACTTTTGTGTTTTAGTGATTTTGTGGCATTGTGATTAATGTTAAAAAGGATAAGAAGATACAATTGCCACCAAAACACAAAAGCTCTAAACAAGCACTAAATATTATTTCACCACTTACTTGTTAAAGGTCTTATCATTATTTTTGATTAAAAATATTATCGAATAATGGCAAACGAAAGAAAAATCCAAATAATTAAGGCTGCTGCAAAAAGATTTGCACGTCATGGATTAAACAAGACAACTCTTGATGAAGTTGCCCGAGACATCAGAATTGGGAAAGCAACCATCTATCACTACTTCACTTCTAAAGATGATTTATATTTTGCAACGTTAAAATGGGAATGTGAAAATTTTATTGATCAAGTTAAAATTATTTTAGAAAGGGATTCTGAATCGCTAACCCAAAAATTAACTGATTACTTTGGACAAAAGGAAATTGTTTCTGAAAATAATAAGTTAATTCATGAGGCGTTACTTACTTTTTTTAATGAAAAGTCATTTAAGCAGGAGTTGGATATAATCAATTGGATGCTAACAAAAGAATCTGAGCTTATAAAACAATTTTTAACAAAACATTATTCACAAAGGATTAAAAAAACCAGCTCAACTTTTCCTAATTTTATAGTAATGAATAGTTGGGGAATGTTCTTTGCAAATAAACTAAATTCTTTATTAGAATCATCAAAATCAGAAGAAACGAAAGCGCTATTTATCGAGTCACTGGAAACAATTTTAGCTTAAGTGTTTGTGTCTTGGTTAGAATCATCAGCTGTCAGGTCATTATCGTTTTCATTTTCTTCATCGCTAAAAATAAACTTTTCATATTTATGTTTAATCAATTGAGCTTCAACAATAAAGAAAACATCTTCAGCAATGTTTGTTGAGTGATCTGCTAATCGTTCTAATTCTCTTGAGATAACTAATAAAGCAACTGCTCCTTCAATATTATCAGGATGTTGTTTCATAATAGATTTTAAAATCAGATGATTTTCAGCATTTAGTTTATCAACAATATCATCCGTTAAAATAACTTCTTTTGCAAGTTCAGGGTTACCGCCAATAAAAGCATCGATGGAATTTTTTAACATTCGCTTCGTAAGATTAAACATTTCCTCAAGTTTTGTGTCGTGGTAAAACTCAGGTTTTTTCTTAACGAGTAATACATTCTCTGCAATGTTAACGGCTATATCCCCGATTCTTTCAAGATTACTATTGATAGTAAGTGAAGACATAATATATCTTAAATCCATTGCAACGGGCTGAGCTAATGCAAATATTCTTTGGCATATTTTATCAATCTTAACATCATACTTATTTACTTTTTTATCTCGATCAATGACGGATTGCGCAAGTTCCAAATTATCTTCTTCAACAGATTTAATAGCATTCTGAACTTGTTCATCAACAAGACTACACATTTTAAGAACGCGAGTTTTTAATTTTTCAAGATGTTCGTCTAATAATCTTTCCATTTGTTCTCCTTTGTTCTCTCTTTCAAATATTTCTATACTTTAATGCACAAGTCATACATTATCATTTCGAAGTCCGCCGCGGCGGATTCGACTGAGAAATCTTTTTAATACTATATTAAGATTTCTCTCTTCGTTCTAAATGACCACACACAGTTCTATCAACCAAATCTTCCTGTAATGTAATCCTCTGTTTGTTTTTTAGAAGGATTAGTAAAAATTTTGGTTGTTCTATCAAATTCAATTAACTCACCGATATAAAAAAATGCAGTCATATCACTTACACGTGCGGCTTGCTGCATATTGTGCGTTACAATTACAATTGTGTATTTAATTTTTAAATCATGAATTAGTTCTTCAATCTTTGCAGTGGAAAGCGGATCAAGGGCACTTGCAGGTTCATCCATTAAAATAATTTCCGGTTCAACTGCCAATGCTCTAGCTATACACAATCTTTGCTGCTGCCCGCCAGATAAACTCAATGCGTTATCATTCAGCCTGTCTTTTACTTCATCCCAGATTGCTGACTTCATACAAGTACGCTCAACAATTTCATCAAGTGTTTTTTTATCTTTTATTCCATTTATCTTCGGGCCATATATAATGTTTTCATAAATGGTTTTTGGAAAAAGATTTGATTTCTGAAAAACCATTCCTATGTTTTTTCTAAGATTAACTACATCAATATTTTTATCATAAATATTTACACCGTCAACGGAAACTTCTCCGTCAATTTTAACATTATCAATTAAATCATTCATCCGATTAAGCACTCTTAGAAATGTAGATTTACCACAGCCAGATGGTCCTATGAAAGCAGTAACTTTTTTATCCGGAATGTTAAGTGTGATGTTTTTTAGAGCCTGTTTTTCTCCGTAGAAGAGATTCAGGTTCTTTATTACAATTTTAATTTCTTTCATTTGTCAATTTAATTTTTGAAGTTAAAGTCTGCCTAATGCTTTTCTAAATCTATATCTAAAAATAATAGCAGTAATGTTTAATAAAAATGTTAATGTAATTAAAACCAGTGTAGAGCCATACTGTATCGGCAATGTTTTTGTGGGATTTGATGATTGTGTTGCCAAAATAAATATGTGATAAGCCAGGTACATAAACTGTTTTGCCGGATTGATCATTGGAATACAATAATCACCAATACACAAATCCGTTACAGGCAGGTTTGGAAGGAAGAACGCTGCACCAAGAAATAAAATTGGCGCTGTTTCTCCTGCTCCTCTGCTTATGGCTAAAATTGTTCCTGTTAAAATTCCTGGACGAGCCTGAGGCAAAACAACATTTTTTATCGTTTGCCATTTAGTTGCACCCAATCCATAAGAAGCATCACGATGGGATTTTGGAACAGAGTTTAATGCTTCAAGAGTAGAAACAATAACAATTGGTAATACAAGTATTGCCAGTGTTGCACTTGCCCAAATTAAAGCAGGCTGCCCAAATAATAATCCTGTTTCAAGAACCTCATCCATTCCTCTTCCAATAAAAAGGATAAAGAAACCTAATCCAAATAACCCAAAAACTATTGACGGAATACCGGCTAAATTATTTATTGATGTTCTAATAATTCTTGTAAAGAGAGAATCCTTTGCGTATTCATTAAGATAAATTGCAGAGCAAACACCAAGTGGTACGGCTAATAAAATCATTATGAGGGTTACAGCAATTGTTCCAAATATTGCTGGAAAGATTCCACCTTCGGTCATATTGTTTTTGGGATCATCAAAAATAAATTCTAAAGATATAGTGCCAATCCCCTGTGCCACAATTTTTCCGAGTAAAAGCACTAAAACTAATACAAGTGAAAAGAACATAATCCTAACAACCCAAATGGAAAACGTTCCGACAAAATCTTTTTTCTTTTTTCTAAGTTCTATCATTTATTTCCATCAAAACGAATTTTTCTTTCTCATCTTATTAATAATAATCTCTGCAATAAGATTTAGAATAAAAGTAATTGTGAATAAAACTATTCCAATAAAAAATAATGAGTAATAGTGATCAGAGCCTTGCGAAACTTCTCCCATTTCTGCAGCAATTGTTGCTGTCATAGTTCTAACACTTAGAAAAATGTTTGAAGTAATATTAGCGGCATTACCTGCAGCCATTAAGACGATCATTGTTTCACCAATTGCACGACCAAAACCAAGAATAACACTTGCACTAACTCCGCTGAACGCTGCGGGAAGAATTACTCTGCTGATTGTTTGCCATTTAGTTGAACCTAATCCATAAGCAGCCATTCTTAAATCATTTGGGATTGAATGCAGTGCATCTTCTGTTAAGGAAGCAATTATGGGAATAATTACGAAGGATAATCCAATTGAAGCAACAAAAGCATTTAACCTATTATCCGGATGAAGCAAATCATTAAAAAAGGATGCACCGATTACAAGCATTATAAATCCAATTACAACTGTAGGAATTCCTGCAAACAATTCGATAAGCGGTTTAAGAAATTCTTTCCATTTTGGATTTGCAACCTCGGAAAGATAAACCCCTGCAGCTACACCAAATATTGTTGAAAGCAACGTTGCTGGAATTGCTGTTAGTAATGTTCCAAGTATTAATGGAATCAAAGAATACCTTGGTTCTGTTGAAGTTGGATACCATTCAAATACAGTTTGAGCAGTTCCATCTGCTGCTATTCTTGTAGTGTAAAGGAAATCTAACAATCCAATATGCTCTAATGCTCTAAATCCTTCTTTAAAAAGAAAAACAAAGATCAGAATTATGAAAATAAGCGCCGCAACACCATTAACGGTGAAGAAAAACTTAATTAAAGATTCTTTAGCACGAGTAAATTTTTTAATTCGTTTACCGTACTTAGAATCAACTGATTTTGAATAAAATTCTTTTTCTTGTTCGATCATTAAAAATATTCTCGTAAAACAGACTTTAGTCTGTTAATTGTTTTTAATAACAGACGCAGAATGAATTCTGCGCTACGGTTTATTAAAAATTATAGTACAAAGTTAATCTTCCTGTTACCGATGGATCAAATGAAATATCTCGTAAAACAGACTTTAGTCTGTTATTTCTTTTAACATAAGCAGAATAAATTCTGCTCTACGTGGTTATTAAAAATTATAGTACAAAGTTAATCTTCCTGTTACCGATGGATCAAATGAAATATCTCGTAAATCTTCTTTCTCATAAGTTTCTACAATAATGTTTGGTATGATTGAAACATTTTTGTCAACTTTAAAATCAATTCCGGTAATAATATAATTTCTTGAATCGCCTTTAAAATCAGCATCCATATTGGGATCAAAATAATCATATCTTACTAACCCGCTAATAGCTTCGGTAAACCAATAATGTCCAAAGGCAGAAACACCAAGCGCATTAACATCCTTTAGCTGAGGTGTGATATTTCCACCGATTATCATATTATTCTGATTAATCTGATATACTGTTTCAACTCCAAAACTATATTTATTTTTTTCACCATAACCTAAAAACAATGAACCGAGAATTGTGTTATGAGGAAGCGATTGACCTGTGTTGTTAGGATCCTGAACAGATGTTGTGGATTTAAAATCACCGGTAATAGCTACAGAAAAATTATCTATTGGTTTAAAATCTACAGCAGCGTAATATCTTTTGTACTTATCTGTTTCAGGACTGTTTGCGCTGTTATTACCAAACATAACTGAATAGTTGACACTTCCAGCATCTAATAATTTACCTCGAAGTGCAATTCCAAAATCACGAGAAGTAACAAAACCACGTAAATCCTGTATGGTTTTCTCAACTGAGCGGTATCCCCAGTATTTTTCAGAAACTTCAAACGATGCTGTTGGCTGAATACCAAAAATCAAATCGCTTCCGCTAAAAATATTTTTCCACTTTAAGTAAGCATCTTTAACAAAAACACCAATTCTGCTGTTTGTTGTATTTGATTTTGAATCAGCTTCCAGCCTGAATCTAGCCATAAACTTTTCGGAAATGTCAGCATCATAATTTAATGCGGCACGTCTAAGTACAAATCCCTGGAAATCCTTCGGACCTTCAACAGCAACATTTTTAAAACTTGCAAAACCTGTATCTCTTGCAATATTGTAAAAGTAATCCGCAAAAACTTGTCCTGTAAATTTTCCCAAACTGGTTTCCTGTGCAAAAATGTTTGAGCATGTAAACACAATTATCACAGTGATGAATAATTTATTTTTCATTTCTCTCTCTCTTTTATTCGACTAGACAAAAATCAGGAAAGCTGCTCTCTCCAAAGAAACTTTCCTGATTAACTAAAACTATTTTTTAGGAGGTAAAGGAATGTACTCCATTGTCTTAACAACATTTTGTCCATCTTGCGAAATTATAAAATCCATAAACTCTTTTAACTTTCCGGTTGCTTCACCATTTGTGAAACAATACAAATAACGTGAGATTGAATAATCACCATTCCAGATGGCTTCATAATTAACTTTTCCATTTTCAGATGGTGAAATTGCAAGTGAATTTTCATCTTTCTTGATGTGCAGAATCTTTACATCGTTTCTTTCAGCAAAGTAACCAACACCTCCGTAACCAATTCCTTTTTTATCGCGCGCAACTGCTTCACCAAGTGCAGCAGTACCTTGTAAAACCTGTGTTGAAGGTGAATAGTCAACCTGTCTTCCATCAACTTTACCAAGTACGTGATCTTTAAAGAACTCATAAGTTCCGCTGCTGTTTTCTCTGCCGTAAAGTGTTATTGGTAAATTGGTACCGCCTACTTGTTTCCAATTAGTTATTTTACTAGAGAATATATCGCTAATCTGTTTAACTGTTAGACTATCAACTTTGCTTTCCGGATGAACGATTAATGCAATCCCATCCAATGCAACTTGATAAGTATATGGATTTACACCTTTTGATTTAGCTGTTTCAAATTCTGCGGATTTAAGTTCGCGTGATGAGTTTGCAATTTCTGTAGTTTTATTTAGAAGTGCGGCAACACCTGTACCTGAACCTCCGCCAGTTACCTGAATGGAAACTTCAGGATGAAGTTTCATATATTCTTCTGCCCATTTTTGTGAAAGATTAACCATTGTATCTGAACCTTTAACCGTAATAACTGTTTTCTGTACTTCATCAGTATTCTTTTTACATCCAACAAAAAATATTGCAACTGCAGCAAACAGAATAACTAAATAACTAAAATAGTTTTCTCTTCTCATCTTTATATCCTTTAACTTATTATTTTTTGAAATAGTTTAATTTCTGATCAGAAATATAGAATAAACCAAACTTGCTTAACGGTGCTCAATGTTAAATTATTGTTAAATCTCAAAATAATATCTACTTTTTAGAATAATTATCAAATATTTGTATGCTGAAATAACGATTTATTTGGTGACTTTTAACTAAAGCCTTTAAATTGCAATAGAGAGTAAAACTAATTAAGTAAGGTTTTTTAATGCCTGATTTTTTTAATACCTGGCTGCCATTTATTTATCTATACGGCGTTGGCGGAATTTTCTTTTTTGCCGGAATGTATATCATTACCAAGAGTGGTTCGTTAAATCTTAAACGCAAACATCATAGGTTCTGGATTAAGGTTTTGTTCGGCGGTTATTTCTTTTTTATGAGTCTGCATGCTTTTTTGATTATTGCAGCATTGTATCTGTAAACGCAATGGCACACTGATCTAACTGATGAGACTGATTCAAAATGATTAATAACTCAGCTTACGCAAGCGTCAGAAAAACCTCAAAGGTTTTAAGATTCTTACTTCTAAAATAGTGATTTTAGCAAAACATTTTATTTGAAACCTTGGAGGTTTCAATTATTGCATAAGGTGACTTAATAATTAGGAAGTAATTTAAGTTGGAATCTATATTAATATTATAATTTTTTAGGATTTTTTATGCCCACTTTTGCACATACCTGGCTGCCTTTTTTATACCTTTATGGTGTTGGTGGAGCTTTCTTTTTAAGCGGAATGATTATCATTAAGAAATCTAAGGCTGTAAACTTTGAAAAGAAAAGACATCGTTACTGGTGGAAAGTTACAATTTTTGGTTTCTTTTATTTTATGATTATTCATGCATTGCTGATACTGGCAGCTTTATATCTTTAATAATACAAAAACTATTTCTTCAACAAATCAGAATAAAATTTTATGGAAGTACATCACAGTTTAGGTACCTCGACCGATTGGATTGTAATGATTGTTTATTTTATAGCGATTATGGCTTTCGGTTCATACTTCGGCAAGTACAATCGCACAACTACAGATTTCTTTTTTGGCGGAAGACGTTTTGCCTGGTGGTTGATTGCAATGAGTATAGTTGCTACCGGAGTTGGAAGTCATAGTTTTATAAAGTACTCAGCAAAAGGTTTTACAGACGGTTTTGCATCTACAATGACTTATATGAACGATTGGTTCTTTGTTCCATTTTTTATTTTTGGATGGCTTCCGATTATTGTTTACACACGAATCCGATCTATTCCGGAATACTTTGAAAAAAGATTTTCACCCGGAACAAGGTTTCTGGCAACCATTTTAATTTTACTTTATATGATTGGTTATGTTGGAATCGGATTTTTAACTATGGGAAAAGCAATCCTGCCATTACTGCCTCAGGATTTTACATTACTTGGAATCCATTTTGAAACCACATTGATGGGATTAGTAATTGTTATTGCTTTGATAGTTGGAATTTACATTACCTACGGCGGACAAACTGCAGTTATCTTTACAGACCTTGCGCAAGGATTTGTTTTAATATTTGCAGGCGGCTTGGTTTTCTTTCTTGGTATTGATTACATAGGCGGTTTTGGAATGTTCTGGGATTTACTGCCCACAACGTGGAAGCTGCCTTTAGCTAATTTTAATTCGCCGCCCGGATTTAACTTTGTAGGAATATTTTGGCAGGATGGAGTTGCAGGTTCTGTTGGATTTTTATTTATGAATATGGGTTTGGTGATGCGTTTTATGGCAACCAAGAGTGTTGATGAAGGACGTAAAGCAGCAGTATTTAATATTTTATTTATGCTTCCAATTTCTGCAATAGTAGTTGGCAATGCAGGATGGATTGCAAAAGCTATCTCAGTAGCAAATCCTGAAGTTATACCACCAAACACTAACCCTGATGCTGTATTTGTAGTTGTTGCAAATATAATTTCACATCCGGGAGTATTTGGTTTTGTTATGGCTGCACTGACGGCTGCGCTAATGTCCACGGTGGATACTTTGCTTAATGCAACGGCGGCAGTTTATATAAATGATATTCATCGCCCGGCAAAAAAATGGCTAACCAAAAAAGTACTAAGTTTAAAAGAAGAGGATAAACAGGAATTAGGCTCTGCAAGAATTGCAACTGCCTTATTTACAATTATGGGAGTTTTGGCAGTTATTCCATTTAGTAAATTTCCAACAGTGTATGAAGCGCACGGATATTTTCATTCTACACTTACTCCCCCGCTTGTAGTTGCAATATTTCTTGGAGTATTCTGGAGGAAGTTTACAAACGCATCTGTTATTGCAACCTTTGTAGTTGGTGTAGCGTTGATGGTACTTGGGATGTACTACCCTCGCCCGCTTATTCAAATATTTGATCATGGAACTGCATTCGATCCAAAGCATCCATACACGTACATCGGTGCTTTATACAATTTATTTGTTTGTGTATTTGTTGGTGTGCTTACAACTCTTACTAGGGATTGGCAGACAAAAATTATTGAAAAAATAAAGACTAACCCGAATCATAAATCATTTATGACGGGTATTACTTTTATATCCGGTGCAATTTTTATGATGATAATTTTTAATGTTGCTTCGCTCCCAATTCTTTTAGCTCTAACTCTGGTAATGTTAATATTTGTAGTGCTTGCTTCAAACTACTATTCCAAATATTCTGAAGGGACACATACGGAAGGATTAACCGTGTGGAGTATTGCAAAAGCAAAAGAAACTTTTAAAGGCAGTAAAGTTAATGATCGAGATGGTAAGGTAATTAAATTACATTGGAAATTACAAGACGATTCTGATGATCTGATGCATTTTTCAAAAAATGAGATGGCAAAGATGGCTGCCGATCCCGGTGATCTTGTTTACGTTTGCGATGCAAGAAAAATATTTGGCGGATTGAAATCCTGCCACAGTACTTATGGTGAACCACACAACGAAGACGGCATTGTTTACATCACTCAGGAACATCTTGATCAGGCACAGTTTGTTAAGCATAAACTTTTAACTGCTGAAAAGGAAATGTAAATGCGCAGACCGGTAAGAGCATAGAGCATGGTAAAATGATTTAGATGGATAATGGTTGATGTTTTATGGATGATGGAAAGCATTTTAGAAATTTTTCACCAATGGAATATTGGAGTTTAGAGTGTTGAAATTGGCAATTGAAAAATTATAATAATTGAATAGATTTTAGGTTTTATTGATCAATTGTTTTATTGTTAATTGATGGATGGTAACGTAATTGGTAATATTATTTATAAGAAAATTCTATTTGATAGAGACTTCTGAAAAATAGATTTCTAATTAAATGTCATTCTCGCCCCGATTTTCATCGGGATAAACTCCAGAGGGAATCTATCCAATAATCAATGGATTCCCGTTTTCACGCATATGCGTCAACCTAACAGCAGAATAAATGATACCTAGTAGAACATTATTTGTTGGAAACAAGTATATAAAAACCGTTAAAACGGTTAAGAGCAATTTCTTTATGTTTCCAAATCCCACGATTAAAATCGTGGGTTA
>JBBQSH010000122.1:0-10423 GCA_038214015.1 Ignavibacteriales bacterium
TCCGGTTGCTGTAAGATAGCTTATACCCACATTATTCTCTGCACAGAAAGCCATCAGTTGCGGCGTAAGTGCTTTAAATCCAAAGCAAACAATATTTTCTATTGAATGAATGGGCGCCTGAAAAACTTTTTCGTTATTTATTTCCACTACAAAGGTTTCGCGTTCTTTACGAACAAACGCATCATCCGAAGTAATGTAAAGTGTATTAAGATGTTTTTTCATGTGGAATATAATCCCTCAATGTAATTCTTAAGTTTTCTTTTGTTCATTGCTTTTGGCTGACAGATTGATTGAAGTGAACAGTTGCGGCACTTTGACTCATATTCAGCAAGAGGCACAATCTTCTTTGAAACTATTTCTCTTACCGAAGCTATTATATTTTCTGTCTGAGTGCGTAGTTCATTATCTATATCAACAATATTTCTTCGTCGTATTTTACCATAAAAGAAAGCACCTTGAGTAATTTTAGTATTAAGCATTTCTTCAAGACAAAATGCCTGTGCACATAACTGAACTTTATCGCTTATATCTTCTTTCGGTTCGCCGGATTTGAACTCAACAGGTAAGATTACTTCTCCATTATTCGATTGTTTGAATTCAACAACATCACACCGACCCACAATGCCAAAATTAAAAGAATGAATTCGTAAACCACGCACTGTTTTAATTACACCGCGTGTTTCGTAAGTATCAGTATCAACTTTTTCGTGCATAATATTACCGCGGACTGTAAAGACATTCTCTTGCCAAACATCATCAACGTGTATCAAGCCGCATTGGCGCGGGCAATAGACGTAGTGCTGTAATGCGCTTATCATTATAAAATCATCTTCGGTGAACATAGGTTATATACTCCTTCTGCACAAACTTTGGAATGATGGAATATTGGAGTATTGGAATATCAAAAAACATTATTACATTTATCCAACACTTCATAATTACAGTCACATTGCTTATGGAAGTTATTTGTTTTTACCTTTATCTATTTGGCGTTTTTGTTTTTCTGTTAAAGATTTAAAGTTCTGATTTGTGACAACTTTTCTGCCGGATTTTTTCTCTAAATCTTTCCGCGCATTACCAGCAACCGCTCCACCTTCGATTGCAGCCTTTTTATTTTGAGGAAAGCCTAGTGCATCTTTTGTTCTGGCAATTTCCGTTGTTGATGCTTCACCCAGCATTGTGAATATAAGTTCCAGATCCGTCATATGATCGCGAAGGTTTTCCTGCGGCTTTGTTAATCCTTTAAGTTTTTTATAATCGCCCGGTTTTAATCCGAAAGTTGCTTTGCTTATCTCCGCTGTTAGAATTGAATATTCTATTCCTTCTTTTACACCTCGTTTCTTCCATTCTTCTGTAAGCTCATCTCTAACTGCAATTCCACGAACACGTTTTTCAATCCATTCGTCTGAATATCCTTTTGCTTTGTAGATTTCGCGCATACGTGTTTGTGCCAACTCCGGATTTTCAATTTCTTCTAAGCGTTCTTGACCAACTTTTGCAAGCCAAAGTTTGAATGGTTCAGCTTTAGGAGATGGGACGGATTGAATTATTCTGAATAACCCAGCCGTATCGGAACAATCGGTATCATATTTTTTACCATCGGAAGATTCGAGTTTCAGTTGTCGACAAAATGTCGACAACTCAATTCCGCTTGATTCTTTTTCTCTTTGCTTTAACCGATACCAATAATCTCTTGGCTTTTCGCTGTCAGTTATTGCTTCTATTACATCAACTACAGAGAAATACCACTTCTGCTCTTGCTCGTTCCATTCCGAACGAATTTTTTTCGATTCAAAAAGTTTTATGTTTGACACATTACCTCCTTAACAACTTTTCTAATAATAATCATTTCAAGGGGGGTACAAATTGTACCCCGGTTGAAATTCGACGGTTCATCTCGCTGTCTGAGTCTCTTTATATATTGCTTAACATCAGTGCTGTCGGTTAATGCTTCAACCACATCGGCAACGGAGAAATACCATTTCTGCTCCTCCTCATTCCATACAGAACTAATTTTCTTGCTTTCAAAAAGTTTTATGTTTGACATTTTTAAACTTTCAATTCTTATTTAAAAAATGTTTACTCAACTTTAATTTGCCAAAAAGTTTTATCACAGATAGTTTTTCCATCAAGTAAAATTTCGTAATCGGAAAAATCTCTTGCTGGTTTCTTTTCATCATTAGTTCTCTTCCAGGTTACTCGTTCAAAAAGTTCGTGCGCCGGTTTGTTGCCAAGTGCATCCTTATGTTCAAACACAACAAGTTTTCTTGTGCTCATTAAACCGCGCGCAGCAGAGTGATCGTGATCGAACATTTCCTGCATTGCTTTCCAGAAAAGTTCAAGATCATCAGAAGTAAATCCAGTTTGAGTCGCAAGGTGTGCTGAAATAAAACCGTGTGCCCGATATAAACCATAAGGCACTGTGTATTTTCGACCCATTTCGGAACCGCCGGTTTCTGCTCTTTCTTCCGTCGTTTTGGCTACTCTTGTTATGCTATGTTCTAAAGCAATAACAGGTTCAACCGAACGTGCAAATGTAATTTGGATTGGGCCACGTACCTGACCTGCATTTTCACCCGTTGACATAACAGCGCCAAAAGTTCTAACATCATAATAATTTTTGCACATCCATTGACGTGCAGATTCTGTTTTTTCGTTTTTTTCTTTTTTAGCAACATCTTCATCTTTGTGTGCTTCACTAATTAGGTTATTAAGAACAGCCTTTTCCTTAATGAAAATATCATAAGGACGCTGTTCTGTTTTCGTTATTAATACATAATTTCTAACTTTTCTTTTTATACAAACATCTGTTACTAAGCCCATTCCTGTTTCAGCATCAATCCGCGGTAAGTTGCCTGCATCCGGGTCGCCGTTTGGATTGCCGTCTTTTACATCAAAGAAAAAGACAAAGTCATAACGATTATTAATTGTACTCATTTTAATTCTCCTTTTAGATTAATTGTTGTTTTGTTCATTTTCGTTTTTGCTTGCTTTACTAACAAAAAAATCTTGTCGTTGATGATAATATCCAACTGAAAAATAAGCTTGTTCATTTAATGTTAAATTTGCTGGAAATGAAACTAGTTCTGACATTATTTCACCGATAAGTTTTTCAAAGTATATTTTTCTGCCAATTGCAATTTTGGGGATGTGATGGTTCTTTAGTTTTAGTAGTTGTGAAAAAACGGCAACAGGACTGCTTGATGCTGAACCGTAAAATCTATCCTTGATGGTTGTGTTAATTCCTGGACTTGCCTCTTCCTGAATTTTTTCAAGTACTGCGAATAATCGTCCTATACGATATCCTACATTTATGTTAGATAAATCTAATGCCATAGCAATCTCCTTTATGTTTAGTTTTTTATTTCTGTTAATACGATTTATATATGCTTTTAATATTGCAGCACGAGCACGATTAACATTTTGTTCGGCTCTAATTCTTCTAATGCACTGCTGTAGCAAAGTATTTGGATAGGGTGTTCCATCGATAATGCATTCGATAACTTTTCCAGCAAGATTTGGTGGAACATTTTCCATCTTATACTGCAAAACAGTTGATGAAAGTATTTGATATAGATTAAGATATTCAGGTTCTTTTGGTCCGTGAATGATTTTAAAATCTTCAAAGTGTTGTATAATATTTTTTCCAAACTTCTCAATAGAAGGTGCTTTCCAAAAACGAACAGAAATTCTTGCTGCATTGGGTGCAAGTCCTAATACATAAAAATGATTATTCTTTTCGCGAGGCAATTGTCCGGTATAAACAGCATCATAAAGCGTTTTGATAATTTCAACACTCCGGTCGGGATTATCTTCGGTGGGTTTTTGCATAGCAAGCGCCCAAGAAAATATTTCCTCAGCGTTAATAGTCTCAGTAGTTTTTTCAGACCAGAATAATACAGTAGTATCGGCAATAATCTTTTTATTTGTAGGTGAACCAATCAAATGTTTAAGCGCTGTACTATATGCTGCTTCGGCTCGTACAGAAATTGGTGCATTAAAAGCTTGCTCTTTACCATAAGAATCAAAACCGGAACTTTTTTGAAATGAAACAAGTTTTGCATTACTTTTAGAACCTATAATTGATGTAGACGTATGAAGGCGGGCAATCGGTTCTCTGTTCCCTGTTATCAAACAAGTCTCTATAATTTGTTTTTCATCATCCTGCGTAACATCACTTTTAATAATTAGTTTCTGATACTCTGAAATTGAATCCCGTTGTGGAATAAGACTAATCTCCCCATCTAACTTAAAAGTTATGTTACATCCAGGAATTTTAGCACAATCATTCCAAGCTGCATGATTTTTAACTTCATCTAATTGATTTGTACTATAGAATAACAAAACTGCCTGAACACCATCATCTTTTAATACATCAACGGGCAAATCATTTATTTTTTTTAAGAATGTACTGTGTTGCTTATTTGCCATTTCAATTGATTCTTTTGACTCAGATTTTGGATGTGCAAGAACATAGCCTGTGTGATCCCAAAGCAGAAATGCTGTTTGCCAAGAGTTAGAACCTGATCGTCCAATCGATTTGGGTAATAAATAATGTTTGCCTTTTCTGTTTTCTCTAATATCTTGTAGATCAACAAACTTACCATGATTATCTATTACGATTAAAAATTTTATTTCTTTTAATTCAAAACCCTCTTGCGGTAATGTGTCTTTTTTCCTTTGATAATAGTCATACAATACTTGTAGTATCATCTTCTTATCTCCTCACTATCTAACGGTGGAAAGTTTACTACTCCATTTTCGATTTTTGCTGGAAAGAACATTGGCTTTGGGTCTTTCAAATCAGTAAAGTCCATATCGTAAAGCATAAAGCCAATTGCTCTTGTTTCATCAATTGTTGCTGCCGGTTCTTCTTCGGGATTTTTGATAAAGCGGAAGTTGCAACTGAACTCACGAGTACCGAGATAAGGTTGATTGAAGCATTGTCCCTTTGTTGCCCTTCTTTCAAAGATTGCTAAATATTTTCCTGGTGTTTCATCATTGCGCACAGTTTCTTGTTTGTCTTCCCAGGCTTTTATTTCTTCAAGCATAAAATCTTTTTCCTCTGGATCCAAAAGATATTCAGGTGTTAATGTATGTTTGTTGTTTTTTCTTTCATTAATAGGGATGTATTCTAACACAGCATAAAAACGATACTTAACATCGCGTAAAAAATATCCTGCACGCTGCTGACGGTTATTTTCAATTAAAATTCCTGTTTTACTTTTTGGATTCATTAGAGCCCCAACTTCATTTCTACGAATTGAAATCCATTTAATTGGATTTAGTATTTCAATTTTTGTGGGGTGCCATCGAATAGCAGGTTTCCATAAAATAGCTTCGAACACCGCGCGTACTGATGAGGGTGTAGGAACATCATAGCTTACTCTTTCAACTTTCATTTCGGGTCGCGTAAAGCAAGCATAATCTCCCCAAACCTCAAGACAAAAAGGTTTGTGATTTGGTTCTGTCATATTAACTCCTGTAAATATTTATTTTAAATAAAATCTTTTTGGAATCATTTCTATATCATCCCTAAAGGGATATAGAAAAATAGATTCAATAATTATCCTATCAATATTTCATCCTTACGGGATTTGAAACAAAGATGTCATATTTTTAAAAGATGTCATCTCTTAAACGACGCAATTTCCAATTATCCAATCATCTTCTTTGTACAATAATCCAATACCAGGTTTATAAAGATTTGGATCACATTGAACATAATAACCTTGAATTGGTTCAATGTAGTTACTTTTTAGAATTTGATCAAAGATGTAAACTGGAACATTCACAATAAATCTCTGCAATTTTCTGCTGAGTTGTTTGGATGGTCCTTTGAACTTTAATTCATTAATAAATTTTTCGCTACTATTTCCTGTTCTTTTACTGACGTAAAGAACAATAATACTTTTTTGAACATCATCAATCAGGTTAAACCTTTCAGCAAATGTTCGAAAATTAAAAATGGAGTTGGCCGCATCTTTAACTAAATGATTATAAAACTCTGGTTTATCAAATTCGTTTACATTTGAATAAAAATGTTCAAAGTATTTAGAATAATGTGTTGGGGTTAATTCTTCAATATTATTTGTACGCAGAATTGATTTACACGCATCTTCACCTTTACGAAGTAAGCCCGATGGTGATGGTTTTGGCGGATTAAACACAACCACTTTACCAAGTTTACCCTGTTGCGCTAATTTATTTTCTCTGTTACACCTTCCTGCTGCTTGAGCAATTGAATCTAATCCAGCTAAGGCACGATAGACAACCGGAAAATCAATATCAACGCCAGCTTCAACAAGTTGTGTGCTTATAACTCTAATCGGCTCTCCATTTCTAAGTTTTTGTTTTATGTCTGAAATTACTTCACTTCTTTCTTCACCGCACATAAAGCCAGAAAGATGAATAGTTTCCGCTGGCATTAAAGAATGAAGCTGACGACAATCATCACGCCTATTAACCACACATAAAACCTGTTCATATTGCTTAAGTTCTCCGGCAATTTCTTTCCAGGTTTTGGTTTCATTTAAATTTTCAGGAAAGTTAATTTCCACTCTTTTAAATTCTTTACTCAGGAAGTCAGGATCATCAATAATATTTGTTACGTTAGAAATTCCTTCAAATGAATTTGAATCGAGTCCGATTTTTCCGATTAATGTTGGTTGAGTTGCAGTCATAAGTACAACTGTAACCCCAAAGTGATTTACTAATCCTTTAAGAACCGAAAGTATAGGTTTAAGAAATTCAGGTGGCAGCATTTGAACTTCATCAAGAATAATTACACTATTAACAATATTGTGTAGCTTTCTGCAAGAAGATGTTTTCTTGGCAAACAGGGATTCAAATAACTGAACATTTGTTGTAACAATAATTGGAGCGTCCCAATTTTCAGATGCAAGCCTGTTTTTATAGTTTTCACTTTCGGGATCAAGATTGCTGTGGTGTTCTAAAACCTGGTCTTCCCCGAAAAGAAGCTTACCTGATCTTTTTCTTCTTTCAATTTCTTCATCGTCATCAGTACCATATTTAAATACTTTTGCTGTTTGTTCAATAATACTTGTATATGGAATTGCAACAATTATCCTTTTCTTATTGTGTTTAATTGCATGCTCAAGCGCAAATGCCATAGAGGAAAGAGTTTTGCCGCCGCCGGTTGGAACATTTAGAGAGAAGAATCCATGTTGTAATTTCGCTTTGTCTCTGCATAGTTCAAGTATTTCGTCTCGTTTTTTATTTAATGGATTGTTGGAACTCTTTTCGCTCATATAAACATCGAATTTTTCTTTAAGCTGATTCAGTGATTTGTAATCTCCCCTTTCAGTAAATCGTTCAGGATTCATAAATTTTTCTGTATCAAGAAAGTCAGCGTCAACTAAAGATGAGTAAAGCAATCTTACCCATAAATGAAGTTGTTCAAGTCCATTTGCATTCTTTTCGTTAGTACTTGTATTGGAAAAAACAGATGGAATTGTTTTTGGGGTTGGCAAATCTATAAATTTTTGTGCCTCAGGGATATTTCTTATAAGATCAAGTTCTTTAGTGTTTAAGTTACTTGTATCATCAAGTAATCGTGTATCAAGATGTGCATACCAGTCAGGCAACCCTGCATGATGTCCTGCAATTCCATAAGCAAGTAGTTTTGATGCTTTATCAAGTACTTTGCTTAATTTATCTATTGCTAATACAGCACCGGCAGTACTGTGATTTGGTCTGTTATTATTCCCTTCAATATGAGCATTCGGATCGCAACCTGAATTACGCATAAGATATGCTTGCCATGCAGGTAAATATTTCCCCAAATCATGCCAATAACCAAGAAGTTCACCCCAGTCTTTATTACCAAACTCTGCTGTAAATTCGCCGGCTAATTTTGCAACAGAATTAAGGTGATCTTCGAGTGATTGCTTAATCCATATGCCTTCGGGGTTTTGTTTAACATGAGCAATAAACTCTCTCTTGCTGTCAGAGCGGGAATTATTTTTACTTAACATTGCAAACCTCGAATAAGAAAAATAAAATCCAAACCTTTTTAGAAAGTCTGGAAAATTTTATTACATTATTTTTTAAGGAAAGTTGATATGATGTATCTGCACTGCTTTACTCACCGAGTCAGCATCCCCTGTAGTGAAAGAGAAAAGTAGAATGAAGGGAATGAAATAGTTATATGTGTCTGTACTAGTCATATTCTTACTGCAAACTTAGTTAGTTGGAAAACGAGAGGCAAGGTTTAGCAATTAAAAATGTAGAATGTACAATGTACAATGTACAATTTAGAATTAAGTCTTAAGTTAACAGTCGGCAATGAGAAAAGAAGTCACCCTTCGACCCGCCACGGCGGGCAGGCTTCGCTCAGGGTGACACACTTAGGGTGAAGGAACATAAATTCAAAAAGCAAAAGAATAAAGCGGCGCAGGAAAGGATCCATTATTTAACGAACTGGCTACTTATCATATCTAAAACAATCAACAAGATGATCATTAACCATTCCTGTTGCCTGCATATGTGCGTAAATAATTGTTGAGCCAACAAAGTTAAATCCGCGTTGTTTTAAATCTTTACTTATCAGATCAGAAAGTTCTGTACGTGCTGGAAGTTCCTTTAATGATTTAAAATTGTTTTTAATAGGCTTGCCGTTTACAAACCGCCAGATATATTTATCAAAAGTACCAAACTCTTTTCTAATTGCAATAAAAGCTTTGGCATTAGTAACTGCTGAATTAATTTTTAATTGGTTACGAATAATTCCCGCGTCTTTCATCAACGAGTTTATTTTTTGCTTATCATACTTTGCAACTTTGTTAAAGTCAAAATTATCAAATGCTTTTCGAAAGTTTTGTCTTTTATAAAGTATTGTTCGCCAGCTTAATCCTGCCTGAAATCCTTCGAGTAAAAGAAATTCAAAAAACTTTTTGTCGTTATGAACAGGCACTCCCCATTCTTTGTCGTGATATTTTATGTACAACGGATCATTTGCAGGCCAGGGACAGCGAGTTTTATTGTTCATTTTTTGCTTTTCGGTTGTTTTTGAATAATAATTTAAGCTAAAGTTAATATTTATTTACCGAATCAAACAAGAAAAAAATATCATTTCTAATGATTTGCAGTTGAATAATCATATATCAATTTTTACTGTGAGCATGAAAAATAATTTAAACAGGAATGTATTTTATGAAAAAAACAATTTTCATTCTTCCGCTTTTAATATTGGTTTTGGGTTTTACTGCCGGGCATATTGCTGATTAGAAACTGCAAGCCCTGCTTAAACAATTTAAAATTGAAGAGGGAACGGCAAAAACAAATATATATTATGCGGTAAGTGGTCCTTCCTTTTATATTCCAAACGTAAAGGTTCTTAGAGATTTAACAATCGGAGACAGAGTTTCTGCTATTGAATCGATAGGTAAAAACGTAAAAGAATACGTTGCTTCAAAAGAATTTGTTGTGAAGTACAATCAACTAATAGAAGATAGAAAACCAACTCCACCAGAAGAGCCAAAGTATTCGGCTCAGTTGAAGGAAGAACAACGCACAAATCTTAAAAACACAATTGCTGAAACAGAAAAAAACAAAACTCAAATGCCAAAGGAAAATCATGCTATGTTCGCTGAAATTTTAAATATGTACCGACAGCAATTAGCCGAAATAGATGATCCGGATAAAACAATGTTTAAACCGGAGATGGATGAGTACATAAAACAGGGATATGACATGCAAATGGATGATTATAAAAATAAAGTTTCCGAGTGGGAAAACGAATATCCTGTTAATAATCCAAAGCCTATGATTAAAAAATGGATCAATACATTTTTAGAAAAATCTGCTGATATTGATTTTAGCGCAGCAACTACGAAGGACAGTAAAGGAATTATAAAATTTGTTGATAAGCAGTATGAGTACAAAGACAACCAGTGGAAGTTATATTATCGTGCAGGCAAAGAATCTGTTACCGCCGCAAGATCTTTTGCACAAAATTGGCTTAAGGAATTTTAGTTGTCTTAATCTATCCTCTTCAATCCCTCTCTGTTTATATTCAGAGAGGGATTTTTTTTGTGGAATTATTAATCCGTTTTTGTTTACAGCTCCATAGTTTAGATTTGCAAACATCATTAAAACTTAATTACACTATGAAATTATATTTTCTATTATTCCCTTTTCTGATATTATTAACAAGCTGTTCCAGCGATGAAGATTCAAACCCGGTTAATACTGATAAAAAGGCAACCGGTTTTGTAAGGGGCACTTTAAACGGCTCAAATTGGTACTCAAATGAAATTACAACCAGCAAGAGCGGCAATACACGTATTGTTAAAGCAACACAGAAAATTACTAATCATCCAATATTTTCTTCTTCGGAAATTGAATTAAAAATAAGTGTTAGCCAGACAGGCAAATTTGGTATTGGCGAGAATGAACCTGG
>JBBQSH010000123.1:0-10367 GCA_038214015.1 Ignavibacteriales bacterium
GTTGGACCAAGACCTTGTTTGCCTTATGAATATGAAAATTACGACGAGTGGCAAAAAAGAAGAGTAAGTGTAATTCCCGGTTGCACAGGTGTATGGCAGGTATGGGGCAGAAGCGTTGTTACTTTTCAAGAGAGTGTTGTACTCGATCTTTATTATATAAACAATATGTCTCCCTGGTTGGATTTACAATTGATATTTCAAACAATTCCGGTCATGTTGTTCTCCAGAGGAGCTAAATAAAATCATTATAGGAAAATTATGAAAGTAGCAGTAATTGGTTTAGGATATTGGGGCCCAAACTTGGTAAGAAATTTTCTTTCTCAACCTGATGTTGAGCAGGTTGTTGCCTGTGATATGAAGGAAGATCGTTTAAAAATTATTAAACAGAAATTCCCGAGTATCCTTGTATCAAGTAATTGTGAAGAAGTTTTAACAGGAGATTGCGATTTAGTTGTAATTGCTACACCGGTTGCTACTCATTATCCTATCGCAAAAAAAGCATTAGAAAATAATAAACACATTTGGGTAGAAAAACCTTTTACAGCTAGCGTAGCAGAAGCTGAAGAACTTGTCGAGATTGCTGAGACCAGAAATCTAAAAATATTTGTTGATCACACCTTTATATATAACGGTGCAGTTCTTAAAATGAAAGAACTTGTTGATAAAGGTGAACTTGGAGATATTCTTTACTTTGATTCTGAAAGAATCAATCTTGGTTTATTCCAAAAAGATGTGAATGTTATCTGGGATCTTGCGCCGCACGATCTTTCGATTATGCAGTTTATTATGGGGAAAAAAGCAAAAGCGATTTCCGCTAATGGTATTGCCAATTTTAATGGTAAGGAAAACATTGCACATATAAGTATTTATTTTGAGGATAATTGTTTCGCTCACTTTCACGTTAACTGGGTTTCACCTGTTAAGATTAGAAGGATGATAGTCGGTGGAACAAAGAAGATGCTTGTTTATGATGATATGGAAAATTTTGAGAAGATAAAGGTTTATGACAGCGGTATAGACATCAAATCTCCTGAAGGCGTACACGAAGCTTTGGTACAGTATAGAATCGGTGATATGTTCTCACCAAAAGTAAATCAGACAGAAGCGCTTGCATTAGGTGCTCGTGAATGTTTGGATGCAATTAAAGAGGACAGGCAGCCCCTAACAAACGGATATGATGGATTAGAAATTGTAAAGCTTTTGGAAGCAAGTGATAAATCATTAAAAGGCATGGGAAGAATTGTTGAGATACAGGATTTAGTAAACTTCTAATTATTCAACTAATAACGTGGAAACAATTTTGGAAAAGAAAAATATTAATAATGTAAAACTGGGTAAAGATGTAAAAATATTTGATTTCGTAAATCTTTACGGATGCTCGATTGATGATAATTCTAAAATAGGAACCTTTGTAGAGATACAAAAAAATGCATCGATAGGAAAAAACACAAAAATATCATCTCACACATTTATCTGTGAAGGCGTACATATTGGCGACAATGTTTTCATTGGTCACAATGTTACTTTCATTAATGATAAATATCCACGATCAGCAAATCCTGATGGTTCTATGCAAACAGAAGCTGACTGGGCTGTAGTTGAAACATTTATAAAAAATGGTGCTTCTGTTGGGTCATCATCTACAATTTTATGCGGTGTTACAGTTGGTGAAAATGCGATAGTTGGAGCGGGAGCGGTTGTTACTAAAGATGTACCTGCTAATACTATTGTTGCCGGTGTTCCTGCAAAAATTATTAAAAAGATTTAAGGCAAGTACAATTATTTTCTATCTTGTGAAGATAACAATTAATGATGATACAAGAACAACGAAATAAATAAATCCTAGACGAGCTTTAATCATTGCCTTTTTATCATCCCCGAAATCAGAATTTCTTTTAATAAATACTTCTGAATTTTCCCATTCACTGTGGTATATCTTTAAAGCTGAATCTTTCATTTTAACACTTCTCAATCTGTTAGAAATTATGATTTACAGAGTAATAATCAATTTTCGTTCCCATAATAAAACTTTGAAAAAGGATAGAAATAAGAATTAATTTTGAAGGAATAGTAAAAATTACACGCAGTTTTTCTTAATAGCGAGATATTTACTTGCAGATAATACGCAGAATAATCAGGTCAAAAATCAATTTTCACGAATAATCATAATCCTTCTGTTAGCGCTACGACCTTCGGCAGTATTATTATTGCCAATCGGGAAAGAATCTCCTAATCCATATATTTCTAATTGATTGGGTGATACACCTTGAGAGACAATGTAATCAAAGACTGCTTTTGCTCTATCAAATGAAAGCTTTTTAATCGTATATGCTGCCCCTTGGCTATCCATATGACCTTCTATTCGCCATTTACTCTCAGGTTGATTTTGAATGTAGAAAGCAATTTCATTAAGAATAAGTTTTGCTGATTCCTTAAGGTTTGAGGAACCATTATTAAAAGTATCTTCTCCTCTAAGATTAAACTGATAGAAAGTCTCTGCTGTTTCTTCCGGACATCCTAATGAATCAACTTTTATATTTAAAGGTGTGCTTGGACATTTATCAAGGTAATCTGGCACACCATCTTTATCAGTATCTTTCGGACAACCAACTGAATCGACAGCGATTCCAATTGGAGTATTAAGACATTTATCAAGATAATCCGGTACTCCATCATTATCTGAATCAGGAGGGCAGCCAAGACTATCAACTTCAATATTAGCAGGAGTATCAGGACATTTATCGAGATGATCCGGTACACCGTCTTTGTCACTATCTTTAGGGCAACCAATTGAATCAACTGCTACACCAATAGGAGTGCTGCTGCATTTATCGAGATAATCAGGTACACCATCATTATCTGTATCAAGCGGGCAGCCAAATTCATCAACCTTAACACCCGCGGGAGTATCCGGACATTGATCGTAACTATCAGTAACACCATCATTATCTGAATCAGAACTTCCGCTTAAAGCATATGATATACCTACTAATCCAAATAAGAATGA
This sequence comes from Ignavibacteriales bacterium, assembly GCA_038214015.1. GTDB lineage: Bacteria > Bacteroidota > Ignavibacteria > Ignavibacteriales > Ignavibacteriaceae > IGN3. The sequence goes on from JBBQSH010000123.1 coordinate 3,008, forward strand.
ATCACTGCCATCAGCAGCAGCAATATCATCAAGATAATCAGTAGAGGTTGGATGGTAACCAAGAGCTAAATTCAAACCAAAACGATTGCTCAATTTATATCGTAATCCTCCTTCGATTAGAAAGCTGATAATTTCTTTATCATATCTTTCTAATTGATTGAACTCTAATTTGGTACCATCAGTATTCTTTGGATTAAATATTAGATATGCAGCCCCTACGTTTAAATATGAAATTAGAGATTCGTTTATGGAAAGACCAAAATTAACGGATCCCCCTATTTGGATAATATCCGTATATATATCAGTAGGAACTGCCCTTGGATTAGGTTGATCATTATTGGAAATATTTCCTCTGCTATCGCTAAAACTTAAACTAGTTCCTCCACCAAAAAGTTTTAGTCCAAGTCTCGCATTGTTTATGATTACTGGAAAGTATTCAATTGATCCACGGATACCAGGTTCAATGTTAGAAGATTTGTAATCAGAAAATCCGTAATAAATTCCGCTTTCAATGGATAAGATGAAATTCTGTTTCAGAAAATCATTATCCGATGAAATGGATTGTGAATAGGAATGCCATATCGGTGTCAGAGATATGATTAATTGTATAAAAAGTATTTTTAAAGTTTTTGTCATCATCTTTTTTAACTTTTTTAATTAATCGAGGACGATAATAAGTTAATAAAATTATTTTCAGTAATCTTCTGTACAAAGATAAGAAAAGACTTTGCCTCATAACAATAAACAAAGCTAAAATGTTCAATTAAGAAAATTCACCTAATACAATAGAAATTTCATTCTGAAACAACAGAGCCAAATAATAATCCATATTCTGTTCACTAAAATGCACTGTTTCTGGCATAAACATTGTATAATAGCAATTATAATTAGATACGAGAAAAAAATGTTTAGAAGGTTCGTGATTTTGTTTGTTGTATTATTTAATACCGCATTGTTTTCACAAGCATTTGAAACAAAATGGGGTGTTGGCGGCGGTGGAATATATCCAAGGTTCTTCAGTGTTTCTGGTGAAGGTTTTTCCGGTAATAAAAATTACGGAGCGTACGTATCTCTTGAAAGATATTTTAATGAACAATTAAGTTTAAGAACCTTATTTAATTTTGTTCATATGGAATCAAACTACTATAGGGTTTCAATCAATGGTGTACAATCTCATAGTGTGGATCATTTTGCAGCAAACTTAGATGTCTTGTATAAGTTTATCCCATGTAGATTAATATCTCCTTATCTTGTCTTTGGATTTGGGATAACAAACTTCACTAATAAAAATTCATTCAATCCCCTTGTTGATGATAACTTCTTTGGTTATCAAGTTAATTTTGGACTTGGTGTTGAATGGGGATTAAATGACAATCTATCTCTAAAAACCGAAGCAATATACAGAACGTCATCAAACAATAAGATAGATGGTAATGAGAGGATTAATGAAAACGTTAAAGGCGTTTTTGGTGGTAATGGTGATACTTATGGTACATTTGATCTCGGATTAGTTTGGTATTTTAATTTTGGTGATAGATCTGATCTTTGTGATAAATGTCCCGAAGGTTACAGAGAAGTTTTGGTACGCGATACAGTTTTTGTTGAAAGAGTAGTCGAGAAAAAGTTTGTTGATACAGTTATTATAAAATCACAATCACCATATTTGTTCGGAGTTAACTTTGCTTTTGATAAGTATGATCTTAATCCTGAATCTTATCCTGTATTAGATCGAGCTGTTGAAACTTTAAAGCAAAATCCGGATATGGACATTGTAATATCAGGTTACACAGATAATTATGGTACGAATGAATACAATCAAAAACTTTCTGAGAACAGAGTGAAAACCGTTTATGATTATCTTATATCAAACGGAATAAAATCCGAAAAAATTACTAAAAATTGGTTTGGTGAAGAGTATCCTATAAAAGATAATAACACTGATTTTAATCGAGCCTTTAACAGAAGAGTAGAGATAGAAATTAGAAATTAGGATTTAGGAATTCATATTTAAGAATAAAAAATTGTTATTGGTTAAAGCCCGTTCAGAAATGTTCGGGCTTTTTTATTTTAACGTACGAATTATCACATAAACGGTATTAGAAACTTAGTTTGATTTACTTAATTTTACTCTGTAATAACAAAGAGATTAATTATGAACGTATTGGAAGTAAAAAATCTTACTAAAAGATTTAACGGAATTACGGCTGTGGATAAAGCATCCTTCTCTGTTACTGAAGGTTCTGTGTTCGGATTAATTGGAAGAAACGGAGCCGGAAAAACTACAACAATAAGAATGATGCTAAATATTTACTTCCCCGATGAAGGGGAGGTATTATTTAAAGGTGCAAAAATAGAACAGGACTTTAAAGATTCTGTCGGATATTTGCCTGAAGAACGCGGGTTATATAAAAAGATGAAAGTAATTGATATGCTTTTATTTTTAGCCGAACTAAAAGGTAAGAGGGGAAGTGAAGTAAATAAATCTGCTTTGCAATATTTGGAACGCTTTGATTTAGCTGACAGAAAAAATTCCAAGGTTGAGGATCTTTCAAAAGGTAATCAGCAGAAGATACAGTTTATTAGTACTGTACTTCACGATCCTGATCTTTTGATTTTTGATGAACCATTTTCCGGACTCGATCCTATCAATACAAATCTTTTAAAAGAGATAATTCTTGAAATGAAGAATAAAAGTAAGGTTGTAATCTTCTCAACACATTTAATGGAATTTGCAGAAAAAATGTGTGACTCCATTGCAATGATTGATAAAGGTAAAATAATTCTTAACGGTAAACTTTCGGAGATTAAAGAAAAATATGCTATTAAAAATGTTAGCTTAAATTATCAGGGCAGCCTATCTTTTCTTAATAATAACCCAATGATTGAAAGCATAGAAGATTTTGGAAACACAACAGGGATTAAATTAAAAAATGAAAATTCGGATCAGGAATTGTTAAAACTACTTATGGCCAATAATATTTCAATTAAGAAATTTAATGTGGATGAAATATCACTGCACGAAATTTTTATTTTGCTTGCTGGAAAGGAAATTGAAAATGTTTAATAAGCGAACACTCGCAATTATAAAGCGCGAACTGAAGATGAAGCTCTTCAGCAAATCTTTTATACTAATGACTTTACTTGTTCCATTATTTATGATAGGAATATTTTCAATCCAATATTTTGTTCAATCCATGGCTGGTGAACAGAGATCTGATTTGATAATAATCTCTGATTCAGATGAAATCTTAAATAAAGTACAAAACGAAATATTCCAAACAAGTGCATTTAAATCAGGGGACCTTATAACAAGAACTGAAAAAACAGAATTGTCAGATTTCACTTCTAAACTAAATGAAATTAAACCTGATATAATAGCCCAAAGAATAACCGGAGTTGTTTTTATTCCTTCATCATCATTACAATCAAAAGGAGTTGAATACTACTCATCAAATCCAAATAACTCCTCACTATTTTATAAAATCAAACCTTCAATAAACAAAGCTTTGGTTGAGATATATTTTGCAGGCAAACTTTTAACGGAAGATGAAATTAAATTTGCAAGAAAAGATGTTGAGATAAATGGATTCAGAGTTTCATCCGATGAAAAAGTTGCAGAAGAAGGTTACGGTAACAGAATTGCAATGGTATTATTTTCGTTCCTTCTTTATATGGCTTTAATATTTTCAGGTTCGATGACAATGAATGCAGTGGTGGAGGAGAAAAGTAATAAAATTGTTGAAGTACTTCTTTCATCTGCGAGCAGCACCGAACTTATGGCAGGGAAAATTTTAGGAACTGTTATCGTAGAAGTTCTGCAAATGGCAATCTGGTTAAGCCCAATCGTATTGCTTATTTCAACTAGCTGGTTCTTTATTCCTCCGGAATTTATGCCTCAAATGAGTTTTGGATTTATTCTATATTTTCTTTTTAACTATACGCTTGCGTTAATTACTTATGTTGCACTGTATGCAACAGTGGGGGCAATATTTGATAATCCGCAGGATGCTCAATCGGGTGTTTGGCCATTGTTAATGTTAATTATGATTCCATTTTTTATTGCACTTGGTATGGAAGCAAACGCACAAAGTTCCCTGGCACAAATTGCTTCGCTGTTTCCATTTTCTTCTTTGATTGTTATGCCAGCGCGAATGATTTTGGTTGAGGTTCCATTATGGCAGATACTGCTTTCCTGTGCAATAAATATTATTGTCTTAATCGGAATATTTAAATTAGCAGGAAAAATATATCGCATAGGAATTTTACTTACGGGTAAAAAACCTAAATGGTCAGAAGTTTTTGGCTGGCTTAAGATGAGTTCCTAAAGATTTTTTAATTGAATCCAATTCCGTAGCACTTCCTCTAACGGGAGTGCTTTTTTATGAATTTATTACAAAGAATATTAAACCGCCGTATTGAATTTTTTGTCTAACTTTTCGGTTTACATAAAGAATACTAAGAAAGAATTATAGTTTTATGAGAATATGGTCATTTATAGTTTTAGTCGTTGCAATATTAATATCTTCAAACATATTAGCTCAGAATCCCGAGAGAAAAAATAATCAGAACGGCAGCGTTCCCGCAGGAAAAATTTCCGGGTATTTAATAGATGCTCAGACAAATCAAATAATTGAATATGGAAATGTTGTTTTATTTTTAACAAAAGATTCTTCCATGGTAAACGGTACCATTTCTGATAAAGAAGGTAAGTTTAACATTGATAACGTGCCGTTTGGGATGTATTACATAAAAGCATCCTTTATTGGATACGCAACAAAGTATATAGATAGCATTCGCATCAATCCAAAATCTTTAGAAGTGGATCTTGGAAAAATATTAATTGATGAGCAATCGATCGAGCTCGGTAATGTTCTTGTAACCGGACAGAAGGAAATGATAATTAATAATCTTGATAAAAAGGTTATTAATGTTGAAAAAGATTTAACAAGCACGGGTGGTTCAGCAGTTGATGTTGTGGGAAATATTCCATCCATCACAGTTGATCTTGATGGTAATGTTAGCTTTAGAGGAAATCAAAACATAATAATTTTAATTGATGGCAAACCGAGTGCATTAGTTGGCGCAAGTAACAGCGATATTCTAAATAGCATACCTGCAAGTTCAATTGAGTCTATAGAACTTGTAACAAATCCATCCGCAAGATATGATCCCGATGGTTCTTCGGGAATTTTAAATATCATTTTAAAGAAAAGGATTGACGGCGGATTAAATGGTGCTGTAAGTCTAAACGCTGGTACCGGGGATAAGTATAACGGTTCAATAAATCTTAATTACAGAACCCTTTACTTTAATTTCTTTTCATCATTTGATTCGCGTTTAATGAATAATGATAATTATGGTAATTCATTCAGAACAAATGAAATTCAAAACTCTACTTCTTATTTAGATCAATCAAATGAAGGAGTATTTAAGTTTAGATCTTACAATGTTAACTCCGGTATAGACTATCTGTACGATAATTTTAATACATTTACTTTCTCTTACCGATACAGAAAATTTGGGATGGATAGTGAAGGATTAGTTAAGAATCAGAATCTTGATTCGTCAAGTTCAACAACAAATTATTTTGAACGATTAAGCATTGCAGATAGAAATATGGGCGGAAGCAATTATACTTTAAGTTATCGAAGAACTTTTAAGACTAAGGGGCAGGAGCTAACTGCTGATGTTATTCTTGGTGATTTTGCTATGGACAGAGATGAAGAAATTACTCAAACTAATTTTGATTTAAATCTTAATCCCGTGAACAATGAATTACAGCAAGGTTTATCAAGTAACTCTAATCAGCAATGGACTATTCAATCTAATTATATAAATCCTATTGAGGGATTTGGTAGAATAGAAACGGGTTTTAAGGTATCTCTTAAAGATCTAAATTCAAATAATGATTACGAATATTATGATGATGTCTCAGCAATTTGGACAGGTGACCCATTACAAAAAACTGATTTTGATTACAAAGAAGATATTTATGCGGTTTATGGAATTTACTCCAACAACATTAATAAATTTCAATTTCAATTTGGTTTAAGAGCAGAGCAAGCAAATGTTGATGGCAGCGAGGCGGTTACAACAGTTGCATTCAATAAAAATTACTTTACAATCTACCCAACTGTCCATCTTGTTCAGGGTTTACCAGATGATCAAGAAGTTCAGCTAAGTTACAGCAGGCGTATTGAAAGACCCAATAACAGGCAGTTAAATCCTTATGTAGATAAATCAGATTCTTTAAATGTTCGATTTGGTAATCCAACACTAGATCCCGAGTTTGTTAATTCCATAGATCTTGGCTATTCAAAATTCTTTGGCAAAACTTCACTTACTTCATCAATCTTTTACAAGCTTACCAATGATGCAATTAATAGTATTACTTTTTTAAGAGATGATGGAGTTACAGAAACTACCTGGTTAAACATTGCAAATAGTTCATCCTATGGTTTCGAATTAACAGCCACCCATCCTTTGTTTGATTGGTTTAGATTAAATGGCAGTGCATCCTACTTTTACACTAGGTTTGAAGAACAAGAAATAGTGAGGAAAGATAACAGTTGGATTTCCAAATTATCCGGTACAATATTGTTTTCTAAAGATTTTAATATTCAAATAAATGCAAATTATAATTCCCCCATTGTAACTGCACAAGGTAAAATAAATGAAGTGTTCACAACAGATTTTGCGGCAAAAAAAGATTTTATGGATGGACAGCTTTCAATCACATTTAGAGTTAGTGATATTTTTAATACCAGGGATATGGAATCAGAAACCAACGGTTTTAATTTTTATTCCACATCATACAGAAAAATGGAATCTCGGGTAGCCTATCTTGGAATCTCATACAGGTTAAGTCCGGGAAATGGGAATAAAGACCGCAATAAAAGACCATCCACAGACGACGGAATGGATGAGTTTTAAGAATAAATATTTTTTCTTATTTAATTATTTGGTTTTAAGTGGCTAAGAGTTTGTCATTCCCGTGAAAACGGGAATCCATAACACTTAAAATAAAATAGATTCACTCTTTTGTGGGAATGACAACATTACGCTATTGGTTTTAATGATAGTTGTTCTAAGATTTAAAAATCTTAAGTAATTTTTCTGCAGCAAGTGTTGGTGTAATTTTATCTTTTAAAATTTCTTGTTTAATAGTTCCAATCGCTTTTTGAACTTTTTCATTACTATAAAACTCATCGCGCAATGTATCTTCAACCATTCTAAAAACCCATTCTATAGATTGATCTTTTCTTCTTTGCTCAAATACTCCGGATTGTTTAATTGTTTTTTCAAATTTCTTAATCACATCCCAAAGCTCTGGTATTCCTTTTCCGGTTAATGCAGAAGC
>JBBQSH010000124.1:0-10354 GCA_038214015.1 Ignavibacteriales bacterium
CAACAGTTTCGGAATTGCAATGACCGGAAGTAACCCTATTACTTGTTACATCCATGATAATCTTATTTACGAGAATAATATCAATCCTGACGTTATGACCTCAGGCAGTGGAATAAATACTTATGGAACAGCTGTTGTTGCACCTATTATAACTAGAAACAGAATTTTTGGAAACTGGTGGGGCGTTACCATTCAGGTTGGTATAACCGGACAACCTGGTGCACAACCAAATCTTGGCAATGTTGAAAATGCGGATACAACTGATAACGGTTTAAATATTATTTATGGGAATATACAAGGCTCAAACGTTTATGATTTATATAACAACACTCTTGATCCAATTTTTGCCCAAAATAATGATTGGCGAGTTTATGATTCTACTTTAATTGAAGATCATATTTTTCATAATGTAGACAGTAGTGCACTCGGAATTGTAAAATTTGTTCCTTTCTCGGCTCAGATTCCCGTTGAGTTAACATCATTCATTGCAAGTGTTATAGGCGAAAATGTTGTTTTAAATTGGATAACGTCAAGTGAGCTTAATAATTCTGGATTTGAAATACAAAAAGCAAATCACACTTCCACTTCGCTCAGTGTGACAGAGTGGGGGGGCATAGGATTTATAAGTGGAAATGGTACAACAACAGGAAAATCTTTTTATTCCTTTGTTGATCAATCTGCTGTTGCTGGAAAATCTTTTTATAGATTAAAACAAATTGATTTTGATGGATCGTTTGAATACTCAAACATTGTTGAAGTTGATTTTAATTTACCAATAGAATTTTCACTCGAGCAAAACTATCCTAATCCATTTAATCCTTCTACAAAAATAAAATATAATATTCCTTCTGTCATTTCGACCATAGGGAGAAATCTGAATGTATTATTAAAAGTTTACGATGTTCTTGGAAATGAAATTGCAATACTTGTAAACGAAGAAAAACCAGCGGGAAATTACGAAGTCAATTTTGATGCATCAAAACTTTCTAGCGGAGTTTATTTTTACAAATTACAAGCAGGTAATTTTGCTGAGACAAAGAAGATGAATCTTATTAGATGATTTATAAATTTAGAGACGTCCCTAAATATTGGGACGTCTCTAAAAAACAATACTTACAAACCGAAATTTAATCGAACCAAAAATCTAACCTCATACTTTGGTTGGTTAATTGCATCATCAGCATCCTGATATGTATAATCTGCTCGTCCACTTACATCAGTACCATCAGGATTATAAGCAGAATCATGCCCGCCGATTTGAGAATAAAAGTAATAATCAAAGCCACCGGAGAACACCAGACGAAGATTTGGACTTATGCCAAAATAAGTTTCTAATTCCAAGCCTAACCCAAATTGTGATGTGGTTATATCAAAAAATTCATTACCGCCAACGAATTCAAATGTAGATGTATGCATAGAGTATCTTGGTCCAACATACAGCAATGATTTTCTTATGGAAAACAATTTTACCGGATACGCAAAATCTAATCTAAGATCAAATGAATGAGCAGATTCTGCAGGATCACCGTTTGTGTTATCATTAATAAAAACTTTTCTTGCATCCCAGAGATTTCCGGCTTCTCGCACATTATATCCGGCACTAAATTTTAGTGCAAGTGGAATATCATAAGAAAATTCCGAAATAGTTCCGGATACGTTTAATCCAAAATTACCTGTATAACCAAACAGCACACCCATTGAAAACTTTGGATTTGCTGCTAATGGCGGAGAAGTTTTTTTGGCTAAAATATTTGTACTGATAAAAATCAATGCAGATACAACTAAAAATATTTTACGAAGTACTTTGCCTCCTTAATTTATTATTGATTATTGATGTTTTGATTTCCAGTTGGAGCAATTGTTATATCAACTTTTATACAATTTATTTGTTTTTTATAATTGATTTTTTGAAGAGTTTTAAAGAGCTGATTGTAAAGTTTTACATTTGATAGGAAAAATTTGGTTTAAAATAATTATACACTATTAAGATTTGCCGACTAATCTGAGGTGAAAATAAAAAGGCACAATTGCTCGTGCCTAATAGAAAGTCCACCCAAACCCTCTCTAAGGGAGGGCTTAATGAAAATCACTTTAAAAGGATCATCTTTCTAACTTCTCTAAAAATATTTTTATTGTTGGCTGTTGCTTCAAGTTTATAAAAATATAATCCGCTGCTTAATGATGATGCATCAAAATTTATTTGATACTTACCGATAGATTTATAATTATCTACAAGTGTAGCAACCTCATTCCCCAATACATCATAAACTTTTAAACTAACTTTGCTGGGAATAGAAATTTGATAACTAATCTGTGTACTAGGGTTAAACGGATTTGGATAATTTTGTGATAACTCGAATCCATTTAAAGTACTAACCTCATCAGCAACATCAGTAACAAAAACACTAAGCGAATCTGATTTCATTATAAAAGGAATATTAGGAAGTGCATTATACATTCCTATAAACTGAGTTATATCCGGTTCACTTATGCTTGCAAGCTGCTCAACAACTCTTGGTTTAATAGTTTGGAAACAAACTTCTGCAAAAACTTTATAAGTCGTTTCATTAGTTACGGGAATTCTATAATTAACAATATCACTTCCGGTACCCTCTGTAAGATTTTCTTTATTAAAATCAGGATCAGAAACAGCATTGCCGTAAATTGCAGTTGTATCGTAACTCGGATGTGTTGATAAAAATCCTTTTGGCGGAATGCGATTATCTTTTATATAAGATGAAGCGCGAAGCAAAGTATAAGTTACTGCTTGATCAACATCAGCCATCACACCTTCATAAATTTGAATATCATTTTCATTATTTATCAAATCATAATGCGGCTCGTAATCAGCATCTAATCCATTTATCTCTCCCTGCGCATCCCATTTGCCGGATTCGAAAATTATATTGTTCGATGGATCAGTAACTTTTAAATGTATCCACATTCTTCGGAACGGAATTCCACTTGGAATTTTATGACCCGTTTTATTTTCAATCTTTACAAAAACATTTAAGGAATCATTTTCATAAGTAGTGGTAATAAAAAGATCGATAGCTTTTTCTGTTAGATTTTCTTTTGCACGCGCAATTGTCGAATCAAAATTTTCTGATGAAGCCGTTAATCCAAGTGTTGAAATATTATCCTTTAACATATTCAGCATATAAACATTTCCACCAACAAAAGAATGCTTCCAGAACGGTGTGCGGTAAACCTGGTGTGATTGCGGAATCCATGCAATATCTACGGAATCAGTAATCATCGGCATATGGCAATCCTGGCATTGAGTATTTTGTGCGGGATAAATACTGTTCTTCCATTCGATGTAAGGAGTTTGTTCAGGAAAATCTCCTGCAATCTGTCCTTGATTATCCAGATAGGGTGTGAATAAAGTATGGCAGGTTGCACACAGCTCAGATTGATTCATATGAGTTGAATAGACAGGAAGAAATGCTGCCATTGCAGTCATTGCATTTACCTCAGGATCAGGATACGGTCCGTAAATTATGCTATCGGGATCAATTTGATAATGACCGGAATATGAAGTTACCATTCCAAAATTATCCGGCTTTATCTGATGACAAACTGCACAGCTTACACCATCATTTGCAATTGGATCAGCTTTCATTTCTGCCATTGAATAATTTGTTGCACCATTAAAGATTGCTTCTTTGTAGCCCATTGGTGCGTGGCATTTTGTACAGGTTGTTTCTATTGTTTGTTGCAATGTAGGAAACCTGTGAACTTCTTCAGCAACAACTGCACGCCAAAAAGGATCTTTACTCGCATTGCCCATCATTGTTGAGCGCCAGTAGGTAACCATAGAAACATCCCGTCCATTAACAGTTAAAACAGTACCATCACTAACGTGGCAAACTTCACACAAACCTGATCCGGCAAAAAGTGTTGTTCTGCCGAATGGTAAGTTACCACCTTGTGCAAACAGAATTATTTGATTAAAGGTGAGGAAGATTAAAAAGGTAGAAAGTTTATGCATAACAAAATTCCCGTAAAACGATTTAAAATTGAACTGCTGGTTATTTTCTCTCTTAAAATAAGTGAATATCAGAGAATATGCACAAATTATTTTTTGGTTAAGAATATTATAATGAGTTAGTCTGCGGTGAATACAACTCATAATTATGTTGAAAATTGAAAGATTTCTATAATTTCCCGTATAAAACTATCAAACCCTTTTCTTGTTTGTCATAATAATTAATCCTATTTTTGGCTTAGTGATTCGCCCCGTTGAGGGCGTTTTTTGTTAGTATGGATATAATTAAAGAAAATATAGTTCGAATTTCCAATGAAATCGCAGAAAAGCTAAACTTTTTTGTGATCGATATTAATTTTAGAGGCGACAACAGAAAAAAGATAATTGAGGTTTTTGTTGATGCCGAAAAAAACATTGATGCCGATAATCTAGCTGAAATAAGCAGAGAAATTAATTCGATTATTGAGGAACAAAACTTAATACAACAGGCTTACAGGCTGGATGTTTCTACTCCCGGTGTTGATAGACCGCTTAAATTCTTAAAACAATTTCCCAAGCATATCAACAGAAATTTTGAAGTTACTTATAAAACCGGGAATGAAACAAAAACTATTACAGGAAAATTATTATCCGTAGAAAGAGAAGAGTTAACTTTTGTTTCAGACAAAAAAGAGATTTTAATTGAATTTAAAAACATAACAACTGCAAAAGTTATAATCAGTTTTTCTTAGAAGAGGAGAAAGTAAATGAACTATGATATTGTCGAATCCTTTGCACAAATGGTAAGGGAAAAAGGCATTGATAAAGACGTGCTCGGCGGAATACTCGAGGAAATATTTGGATTGCTTGTAAAGAAAAAATACGGCGAAGAAGCAAAGTTTGATGTGGTTGTTAATATGGACAGGGGAGATATAGAAATTTTTCTTGAGCGTGAAATTGTTGATGTTGTTGAAGATCCCAACAGACAAATAAGTATTGATGAAGTGAACAAAAAAGGCAACCAGGACGATCTTGAAGTTGGAGAAGATTTTGTTGAGAAGATAGAACTTGCTTCACTTGGACGAAGACTTGTTGTGCTTGCTAAGCAAAGTCTTAATCAAAAAATACGTGAGCTTGAAAAAGAAATTATCTACAACGAATACAATGAACTGCTTGGTGAAATTGTAGTTGGAGATATTTATCAGATAAGAAAGAATGATATTCTTGTTAATCATAATAAAAATGAACTGATACTTCCGCGTAATGAACAAATTCCTTTTGAAAAATATAAAAAGGGAGAAACGATAAGAGCTATCGTTAAGGAAGTAAGAAAAGGAAACAGCGGACCAGTAATAGTTATTTCAAGATCAGATAATATGTTTTTAAGAAGATTGTTTGAAATTGAAATTCCAGAAATTTATGATGGTATAATTGAAATAAAGTCAATTGCACGTGAACCAGGAGAAAGAGCCAAGATTGCAGTTGAATCTCAGGATTCAAGAATTGATGCCGTTGGTGCCTGCGTTGGTATGAAAGGAGTTAGAATCCACGCAATTGTGCGCGAGCTTAATAATGAAAACATAGATGTTGTTAGTTATTCTGATGATCCTATAATTTTCATTCAGAAATCATTGGCTCCTGCAAAGCTTAAGAAAATAGAGCTTGATGAAGATGAGAAAAAAGCAATAGTAACCGCAGACAGCGATCAGGTTTCACTTATCGTTGGTAGAAACGGTGTTAATATTAGATTAGCAATGAGACTAACCGGTTATGAAATTGAAATCTTGCGTGAAGAAAAACCATTTGAAGAATACGAAGAAGATATTGAACTAATCGATATTAAAGAAGAGCTTGGTGCTGAAGTTTATGAGATACTTATCAATCACAGATACGATACCGCTATTGAAGTGTTAACTGCGGGTCCTGAAAAGTTAAAAGAGATTGAAGAGTTTGATGCTGAGAAGATTGAAGAAATCTTAGAAATAATTAAATCGCAGTTTGAAGAAGAGGAATAGCCTAAGAAAAGGTAACTAATAAATGTCTGAAACAAAATCGCCCAAAATTAGATTATATAAGTTCGCAGCAGAGATAAATCTTTCTTCGGAAAATCTTATCGAGTTTCTGAAAACCAAAGGACATGAGGTCAAATCTCATCAATCTATTCTTACAGAAGAAATGGTTACCGAGATTAATGCTCACTTTAAAAAAGATATAGAAAAAGCTGAGCAGCATTACAAAAAAATCGCTGAGTTCAACAAGAAGCGCGCAGATAAATCCGAAAAAGATGAATCAGTAGTTAAGATTGAAGAAGAAACAACACAGGAAGAAGCAGTAAAAGATATTGTAATTACTGATGTTACTGTTGAAGAAGCAACTCAAACTGTAGAAGATATTAGTGTTCATGCAGAAGTTGAACATGAAACAGAAGTTGACACTGAAAAAGAACCTGAAGCAGATGATTCGGAAAAATTGACTACTCCTGCTTCTAAAACATCTGAAAAATTTGTTTCGCCAAAGAATGCAGAAGTAGTTAAAAAAAGAGGATTAACAGTTATTGGTAAAATGGATCTTAGCGAGAGTAAAAAAAACAAACCGCAGGTCAAAAGACTTCCCGTTACACAAAAACCTATTGATACCAAAACTGAAACGACCGAAACTGCTGCGGATGCTGTAAAGAAAAAGAAAAGACCGAAAACTAAAAAGAAGACAACCACTGCGGAAGTTACCCCGGAAGAAACACCGACAGCTAAAAAAAGAAAACGTGTTAAGAAATTTGAAATTGATGAGAAGGATGTTAAGGCTGCGATTAAGAAAACTATGTCAAGTATGGATGATACAGTAACAACAAACAGAGCTTCATCCAGAAAAAAGAAAAGACGAGAAAGAGAAGCTGAAGAAGAAAGATTAGAAGAATTAAGGACTTTAGATAAAAATATTATCAGAGTTAATGAGTTTATAGCTGTAAGCGAACTTGCTAATTTGATGGAAGTTCCGGTGGGCGATGTAATTTCTAAATGTATTGGTCTTGGCTTAATGGTTTCAATAAATCAACGACTTGATGTTGAAAACATTACACTTGTTGCTGATGAATTTGGTTTTGAGGTTGAGTTTCAGAAAGAATATACTTCTGAAGTTTTGGAAGATGTTGAAGACGAAGAAGATGAATTACAATCCAGATCACCTGTTGTTACAATTATGGGTCATGTTGATCACGGTAAAACATCTTTACTTGATTATATAAGAAGAACGAATGTTGTTGCTGGTGAATCCGGCGGTATAACTCAGCACATTGGTGCATATAGAGTTGATATCGGTGATGGGAAACAAATTACTTTTCTTGATACTCCGGGCCACGAAGCATTTACGGCAATGAGAGCACGCGGTGCTCAATTAACAGATATTGTTGTTCTAGTTGTGGCTGCTGATGATGCAGTAATGCCTCAAACAGTTGAAGCATTAAATCATGCTCAAGCGGCTGGTGTACCAATTATTATTGCAATAAATAAAATTGATAAACCTGGAGCGAATCCTGATAAAATAAAACAGCAAATGGCTGATAGAAATGTTCTTGTAGAAGATTGGGGTGGTAAATACCAGTCAGTACAACTTTCTGCAAAAACAGGATTGAATGTTGATCTTCTGCTTGAAAAAATTATTCTAGAAGCAGACTTGCTTGATCTTAAAGCAAATCCTGACAGACTTACACGCGGTGCTGTTGTTGAAGCAGAGTTGGATAAGGGACGCGGTGTAACCGGAACTATTCTTGTACAAAAAGGAACGTTAAGAATTGGTGATCCATTTGTTGCGGGTATTCATCACGGAAAAGTTAGAGCCATGTTTGATGAAAGAGGCAATAAAGTAAAAGAAGCTCCTCCATCAACACCGGTGCTTGTGCTTGGATTTGAAGGCGCTCCACAAGCTGGCGATACTTTTATTGTACTTGATTCAGAACGTGAAGCACGCGAGATAAGCTTGAAGAGGCAGCAATTGAAGCGTGAACAAGATCAAAAACAAATTCATCATATCACTCTTGATGAACTTGCTAAACAAATCAGCATTGGCGGAGTTAAAGAACTTGCGCTTATTGTAAAGGGTGATGTGGATGGTTCTGTTGAAGCGCTTTCCGACTCATTGATGAAATTAAGTAATCAGGAAGTTGTTGTACGCGTTATACACAAGGGTGTTGGCGGAATTTCTGAAAGCGATGTGTTGCTTGCAGCTGCATCAAATGCAATTATAATTGGTTTCCGCGTTCGTCCAAATATCAATGCAAGAAAACTTGCAGAAAATCAAAAAGTGGATGTTAGACTCTACAGTGTTATTTACGATGCTATCAACGAAGTTAAATCTGCTCTTGAAGGACTTCTATCACCAATACTATCTGAAGAAGTAACAGGCACAATAGAAATTCGTGATACTTTCAAAGTTCCAAAATCAGGAACCGTTGCTGGATGTTATGTGCTCGATGGAAAGATTACAAGAAACAATAAGATTAGATTGATTCGTGATGGTATTGTAATTCACGAAGGCGGTATCGGTAACTTAAGAAGATTTAAGGATGATGTTAAAGAAGTTGATGCCGGTTATGAATGCGGATTAAATATCGAAAACTTTAATGATATAAAAGTTGGTGATATTATTGAAGCATTTAAAATTATTGAAACGAAGAAAACATTAGCGTAATTATTTATAGATCGTGTGGAAAATAAATGGCTTATAGAATTGATAAAGTTGAACATCTTATTAAAGAAGAAATTAGTCTTATTTTTCTGCATAAACTTTCTCATGTAAATCTTGGTTTTATTACAATTACAAATGTAAGAGTTAGCCCTGATCTTAAACTGGCAAAAATATATTTATCAGTTTTTGAAAAAGAAAAAAGAGAACTTGTTCTTAGTAAGATTGAAGATAAAAAAGGATATATAAGATCTGAGTTAGCACACAGGATAAGAATTAAATTTATACCAGAGTTAAAATTCTTTATTGATGATACCCTTGATTACGTTGAAAAGATTGAAGGATTGATTAAAAAAATTCATGAAGATGATGATAACAAAACAAACGAAGGATCTTCAGACTCTTGATTATTTAGCAGGGCAGGTTATTCTGATTGACAAACCTGTTAACTGGACTTCGTTTAATGTTGTTAGCCGTGTTAGAAGATTAACAAAAGTTAAAAAAGTGGGGCACGCAGGAACTCTTGATCCGCTTGCAACGGGATTATTGATTGTTTGTACGGGTAAAAAAACTAAAGAGATTTCTGAATATCAGGCTCAAAGAAAAAAGTATACCGGAATAATTACTCTCGGTAAATCTTCGCCTTCAATGGATATGGCAACTGAAATTACTGAAACAATTTTGCCGGATAATTTAAGCGAAAAAAAAATTCTTTCTGCCAGAAATAAGTTTTTAGGAAATATTGAACAGGTTCCGCCAATGTTTTCGGCCTTAAAGCATAAAGGCAAAGCACTTTATAAACTTGCAAGAGCCGGAAAAGAAGTTGAACGAGCTCCTAGGCAAGCAAAAATATTTTCTTTTGATATAAAAAAGATTGAATTGCCGGATATTCATTTTGAAATTGCATGTTCTAAAGGAACATATATAAGAGTTATTGCAGATGATTTTGGGAAAGAAATTGGCTGTGGTGGGATTTTAAGTTTGTTACGAAGAACTGAAATTGGTGATTATAAAGTTGATGATGCTTTTGATTTGGAAGAGTTAACAGCAAAATTTAATGAAGTTCAAAATGCGCAAAGTATTTGATTTTATAAGATTGTAATAATAAAGTATTTAATATATAGTGATAAAATTATAGATGCAGGTATTCGATAGTATTAAAGATTTAACAAAGAATAAAAATACTATTCTTACTCTTGGCACGTTTGATGGGATTCATCCCGGTCATCTAAAAATAATTGATAAACTGGTTGACTGTTCAAAAGAAAAGGGTTGTAGAAATGTTGTAATTACATTTAATCCGCATCCTAGAACAGTATTGGGTTCAGGCGGTGATATTAAAATGTTAACAACTCAGGAAGAAAGAAAAAATCTTCTTGAAAAACATGGAGTTGAAAATTTTTTAACTATAAATTTTACAAAAGAATTTGCATCACTTACTGCTGAAGAATTTATTTATGATTATCTAATAAATAGAATTGGAGTGAGTGAAATTGTTTTGGGTCACGATCATCACTTTGGAAAAGGCAGAAGCGGAAATGTTGAGCTTCTAAAAAAAATTGGGGCAATAGAAAATATTACTGTTACAACCGTGGATGCATTTTACATCAATAATGAAATTGTAAGCAGTACAAAGATTAGAAATGCTTTGATTGAGGGTGATCTTAAAAAAGCAAACACATTGCTTGGCAGAAATTATTCTTTTAG
>JBBQSH010000125.1:0-10243 GCA_038214015.1 Ignavibacteriales bacterium
TAAAAATGATTAACGAAAAAAGAATTAGATTACTTCAAAAGGGAAATGAAACCAATGGCCCAATTGTTTATTGGATGAGCCGCGATCAGCGAGTCCATGACAATTGGGCTTTGTTGTTTGCACAAAAGTTAGCATTGGAAAAGAAAAAATCATTAGTCGTTGTTTTTAATCTTGTGCCCGATTTTCTTGAACCAACAATCCGCCAATACGGATTTATGCTTAAAGGATTGCAGGAAGTTGAAAGAGAATTATCTAAGTATAACATTCCTTTCTTTTTAACATCAGGTAAATCGGAAGAAGAAATTCCGGGTTTATTGAAAAAATTAAATGCAGCAATACTTGTTTCTGATTTTGATCCTTTAAAGATTAAACGGATATGGAAACGTGATGTTGCTAAACAAATTATAATTCCTTTTTACGAAGTTGATGCGCACAATATTGTGCCTTGTTTACATGTTTCTGATAAATTGGAATTTGCTGCTTACACTCTTCGTCCTAAAATTTATAAAGCATTAATTGAATTTATGGATGAGTTTCCCAAGCTTAAAAAAATAGGCAAGAGTGAAATTTCATCTGATAATATAGATTGGGGCATAATCCGGAAATCTTTAAAGATAAATTTTGATGTAAGAGAAGTTGATTGGATTAAACCCGGAGAAACTGCCGCACTTAAATCACTTAATAATTTTCTTAAAAATAAATTTGACAAGTACAATGAGTTGAGAAATGATCCCACAAAAGACGGGCAATCAAATCTTTCTCCATATCTGCACTTTGGACAAATATCAGCACAACGTATTGTACTTGAAACAGAAAAATTAAACGGGAATAAAGAATCAGCAAAATCATTTCTGGAAGAATTAATTGTTCGCAGAGAACTTTCAGATAATTTTTGCTACTTCAATAAAAATTATGATTCGTTCGATGGTTTTCACAATTGGGCAAAAACATCCTTGAATGAACATCGAAAAGATGAACGAGAATTTGTTTACACTTTAAACAAATTTGAATTTGCAAAAACGCACGAAGATTTATGGAATGCTGCACAAATGGAAATGGTTAAAACAGGTAAGATGCATGGCTACATGCGAATGTACTGGGCAAAAAAAATTCTTGAATGGACAAAATCTCCGGAAGATGCTTTGAAGATTGCAATCTATTTAAATGACAAATATGAACTTGATGGAGGTGATCCGAACGGTTATACAGGAATTGCCTGGTCAGTCGGTGGAGTTCACGATCGTCCATGGTTTGAGAGACCCGTTTATGGTAAAATTAGGTATATGAATCGTAATGGGGCTGAGAAAAAATTTGACATAGAATCCTATGTTACTAAATTTTCTAAATCGTATTACTAATGTGCATTTGAGGAAATTCGGTCAAATTTATTCATAATTATACCATAGTTGAACAGCTAAACCCTCAATATTTTAATAAAAACGAGAATTATCTTTTTTTTGCAAACGGCACTTAAATTGCTAAATAATGAGCCTTAGATCATATAAGGAAAGAATGTCCGGCTTTAATAAAAGAAATAGATCACGGTCTCAAAAACTTCAATTTAAAATTACCATTCAGTTTGCGTTATTCTTTATTATTCTTTCAGGATTTATCTACCTCTATTTTACCAATAAATTTGAAGATCAGATCAATGAGAAGTACACCTACAAAGCAGATATATTTGTAAACTTCTTTACCCAAAACCCACAGATTTTTATTGATAAAAAATTTAACAATCCCGAAATAATTAATAAAATAATAGAATTAAACGATGCAGTTTATATAGTTGTTGAAGATTCTGCAGGTGAAATTCTTGATGCTCTGAATTTGGAAGTTGCTGAAAAAAGCTTATACATTCTTTCAAAATCTGATGGGGAAGGAATTTCTAAAGATGAAATGATTTATCGCGTAAGACTGCCAATAAAGGCTGAAGGTATTTCCGGTGTAGTTTATGTAGGGTTTGGATCTCGTGATGATGCCGAAAAGATCTTTATCAACAGATTAATTACAGCGCTGTTTAGTCTTGCTATAATTATGTTAGGTATTGTATTCACATATTTTTTAAGTTTAATATCATTTCGTCAATTATCTAAAATTATTAAAGTTCTTGATTCTGCTCATATCCCAATAGATATTAATAAAACAAATTTTCACAAAAAGGATGAACTGGGAATAATTGAAGATCGTGTAAATATTATTTTAGCAGAGTTAGGCAGATCAACCAGCGAAATTGAATCTTTAAATAAAAAACTGCACAATGTTTTTAAGGATAAGATCTCCGAACTAAACTTTGAAATCAATCAAAGAAAGAAAGCAGAAATCTCTCTACAAAAAAGCGAGGAGCAGTTCAGACTTGTATTCCAAAACGCTCCAATTGGAATAGTAATTATCTCGACCGAAGGGAAAATTATAAGTGTAAACAAATCGTTTTGTGATACAATAGGATTTATGAGAGATGAGATTATCAGCTTACCTATAAGATATTTGTTTGAGCGAAATAATCTAGAGGGGTTTAGTGATGAATCAATGGCTTATGATGGAAGTCCGGTTGCCGATATAAATTCAGAAAAAATCCTGCATAAAAAAGAAGGGAAAGAAATACACGTTCTTGTAAAATCAGTTTCCATTCTAGATGATAAAGGCAAAGTAAAACATTATGTAATGCAGATTCTTGATATTACGGAAATCAAACGAGTGCAAAGAGAATTGGTTGAAGCACTTAAAAAAGCAGAGGAATCAGATAGACTTAAATCAGCATTTCTTGCACAGATGTCTCACGAAATAAGAACGCCGCTTAACGTTATTTTAACTTCAATACCTTTAATCGCAGATGAAATTTCCAGCGATGATGAAGATCTGAAAATTATTTTGGATTCCGTAAAAAGTGCAGGCAAAAGATTGCAAAGAACAATTGATATGATATTAAGTATGTCATCTGTACAAAGCGGAAATTACAAAGCAACTTTTGAAAAGTTTGATATTATTCCCGATTTGCAAAATATGGTTAATGAATTTAAATCTTTAGGTGATGATAAAGGATTAAAACTTAAGTTTACACAAAGTGACGATACCGCATTTATAACTGCTGATAGATATACAGTAAATCAGGTTTTTCAAAATCTCATAAATAATGCAATAAAATATACTTTAAAAGGTTACGTTGAAGTGTATGTAAATAATCTGAAAAATGATAAAGTTAGAATTGAAATTAGAGATAGTGGAATTGGAATGAGTGAGGAATACCTTCAAAAAATGTTTATGCCTTTTTCGCAGGAAGATACAGGATATAAGCGGGAATTTGAAGGAAATGGATTGGGTTTAGCGCTTGTTAAAAAATATATAGAACTTAACCGCGCAGAAATTAATGTTGAGAGTGAAAAAAATATTGGCTCAGTATTTTCAGTTGTTTTTGATAAGGAAGCAGCATTAACAACTTCTGACGAATCTGAAAAAAAATATAAATCATACAATTAATAATTATTTAGCCCGTCTTACCTAATTATCCATCAGAAATTCTAATTCGTTTTTATTATACTTTCGCTAAAGTATTATATTTGCGTTCTAAAAAATCATTTTTAAAAATAATTGCATTAATGTTTAAATGAATAAATATAAAGTTATATCGTTCTATAAATACGTAGATGTTGAAAATCCTGAGTCGCTTGCAAATGAGCATCTTAATTGGTGCTTAGAAAATGGGATTAAAGGAAAAGTATACTTGGCTAAAGAAGGAATTAGCGGCTCCATTTTTGGGGAGGATGATATTACGAGTAAATATAAAAATCATTTAAAAAGTTATAAGATTTTTAAAGATGTTTGGTTTAAAGAAACACCAACCGATCATATTGCGTTTAATAAAATGCATGTTAGAGTTAAAGCTGAAATTGTAAATTCTGGTTTAACAGAAACATCTCTTGAACACACTGCACCCAAATTGAGTCCAGAACAACTACTAAAATTTTATGAGGATAAAAAAGATTTTGTAATTGTTGATGCGAGAAACTGGTATGAAAGCAAAATAGGAAAATTTAAGAATGCAATCACTCCGCAAATAACTCACTTTAGAGAATGGCCAAAAGTTGTTGAATCGTTAAGTGAATACAAGGATAAAACAATTGTAACTTATTGCACTGGTGGAATAAGATGTGAAAAAGCTTCAGCTTATATGCGTGAACAAGGGTTTAAAGATGTTTATCAAATTGATGGTGGAATCTTAAACTATATACAACAATTTCCTGATACTTATTGGGAAGGTGGAATGTTTGTCTTTGATGATCGCAAAGTTTTTGAACCAAATACTAAAGAAGAATTAAAATATACTTCTAAATGTCATTTTTGCGGTAGCCCAACTGCATATCATATTAACTGTTACAACATTGATTGCGATAAAATTATTGTTTGCTGCCATGATTGTAAAATTGAAAATAAATATTGCTGCAGCGATGAGTGCAAATCAAGTAAAAACAGACGAAAAGAATATCACGGATAATTTTGCGCCTTCGCGTCTCTAGGTTTAATATCATTACCGCAGAGACGCTGAGTACGCAGAGATTTTATTTCTTCCAATCAGCTAACATTTGTTTCATCCTGTCAAAATCAAAAGGTGCGTTTGGCATTTTGCCGCCAAGCTCAATTGCTTTTTCCATTGTAGCAATAGCTTCTGGTTTTTTATTCATCTTACCATAATACTGCGCTAGTATTCTTGTGTTCCAATAGTTTTCGTTTATTAAAGATGATGCCTGAATCCATTTAAATCCTTCCTCAAAATTTGTGTTTTGTTCTAAAGAATAAGTTGCACCGGCCATAAGCTGATTCCATTTAAATGCATCTCGAGCTTTCTGTAATGTTAAATCCTGAGTTTTAACTTCGACTTTGAATGAAACTTTAATTTTTTCCCAAGCTAATACAACGTTTACAGAGTTATCAGTAGCATCTGTTAGAAGAAATGTCATTCTTTCCATAAAATGATGTTCTTCAGGTTTTACTTTAATCCTTAATGCCTCTTTCTTTGGATCCAATGTTGAACTTCCATCAACTGGAACATCTTTACTAAAAATTATTTCCCATTCATTTGCATTTGGGATGCAATGAATTGCATAGGTGCCGGCGACTAATTCATTTCCGTTAATACTAACAACATCCATAAATGTTATTGTAGTAGCTTCATTCGCACCAGTTCTCCAAACTTCTCCAAAAGGAACAAGTTCACCCCAAATTTTTCTATCTTTAACAGCAGGACTACTGTAATCGATTGTGATGTTAGTAACTCCAACATATTGAGAAACGGTAGCATCCGGACTTGGACGTGGAGTTCTGAAATCCTGAGCAAAAGAAATAACAGTAAATATCATTACCAGGGAAAAAATAAATGCAGTTTTTCTCATAGCGTAACCTTCCTTTTTATTTGTTTATAAACGATTGAACGACGGGATTAGATTAGTTAATTTCACTACGAAGTTAATTATCATTTTTTATTTAAGCAATTCTATGGATGATGAATTAAAGAAAGAAATTGAGCAAAGTTTAAAGAAATCTAAACCTCACACAAAATTCGATGAATTTAAAAAATGGATTCCATCAATTATCATTCTGCCAATTGCTCTTTATTGGATATTAAATCGCGGCCAATATGGACTGATTGATAACGCAGATTTGGTAATCCACGAAGCTGGGCACTTTTTCTTTATGTTCTTTGGAAAATATATTTACACTCTTGGAGGAACTTTGATGCAGATAATTCTTCCATCAATAATTTTCTTTTACTTTTTTAGAAATGAATATCGAACCGGAATGCAGTTTTCACTTTTATGGCTTGGTCAAAATTTTATCAATATTTCTGTTTATGCTGCAGATGCACAGGCCAGAAGATTGCCATTGCTCGGTGGAAATAAAGTTTATCACGATTGGCATTATCTCTTAAGTGAAATTGGTTTGCTTCAATACGATGCTGAGGTAGGATATTTCTTTTTCGGGATCTCAATAATCCTATTTGTTATAACCCTAATTATGCCTCTAATTACTCAGAATTAAATATTATCTTTTGCCACAAAAATTTATCAGGTTTATTTAAATGAAGTTTTCCTTCTTGTTATTCTTATTTGGGTGCACTGTTAATCTGTCTGCTCAATTAGATACCATTAAAACATATTTTCCAAATGGAAATATTGAATCCGTAATCGTTTATGAAAAAAATGTACGTCAGGGTGAGGCTATATTTTGCTGGGAAGACGGAAACATTAAAGAAAAAAGAAACTATATTAATGATAAAGTGTTTGGAACGGTAACTTCGTATTATGAAAATGGAAACATGAAAGAGATTTATAGTATTGATGATGGAAGGCGGGATGGTCCGGCAACTTTTTATGATTCAACTGGGAATGTAATTGAAGATGTAATTTTTGAAAACGGTGTACGAAAGGGTCAGGAATTTTTATTAGTTGGTGAGTATCGCGAAGAAGATTATCAAAAACTTTTAGCACAGT
Organism: Ignavibacteriales bacterium; assembly: GCA_038214015.1. Taxonomy (GTDB): domain Bacteria; phylum Bacteroidota; class Ignavibacteria; order Ignavibacteriales; family Ignavibacteriaceae; genus IGN3. The sequence goes on from JBBQSH010000125.1 coordinate 6,483, forward strand.
GGAAAGAAAAACAGGATCAAAGAGAAAAGCAGAATGGTAACGATGGTTTAAATCTGCCCCCAGTTGAAGAAAATAAAACCGATATGGAAGATGATCCAGCCTATTATTCTAATGTTGAGGTTATGCCGGAACCAATCGGTGGAATGAATACGATATACAAAAAACTGGTTTATCCTGTTGAAGCAAAAGAAAAAAATATTGAAGGCACCGTAAAGATTTTAGCGTTTATCGAAAAGACTGGTGAGGTTTCATCTGCTCAAGTAGTAGAAGGAATCGGATATGGTTGCGATGAAAATGCAAGACTTTCAGTTTACTACACTCGTTTTAAACCCGGGTTGCAAAAAGGAAAACGTATGAAAGTACAAATGACGATTCCGATTGAGTTTAAGCTTGATAAAGCAATTAAGTAGATAATTTAAAGCGTAATTTTTTTAGTACATCTTGAGTTGATTTACTAGGATTGTATGATTCAATTGTGTAGTTATTATATTCTCTTCGCACCGGATAATTTTTTCTTTGTAAATCAAAATACTTTATCCGGTTATCTTTTTCCATCGCTCTTATTTTTCGCATACGATTATCATCATTCCGAATAGAATAAACATTTGAAATTAAATCATTCAACCCTGTTTCGAGCTGATTGGAATTATCGTAAAGCAGAGTTGATTCTTGTGGAATAGGTAAATCAAATCTAAAAGCTTTGTCCTCTCCCAAATATTCACAAAGAGATGCATAAATAATTTTTGTACCGTTTACTTTTCCTTCGTAAGAATATCCTGCGATGTGTGGGGTTGCAATTAAAACATTTTTTACCAATTCAATATTAATGTCAGGTTCATTTTCCCAAACATCCAAAACTACTTTTAATTTTTTCTTTTCAATTGCAGTAAGCAAATCTAAATTATTTATAACAGCACCTCGTGAAGTATTAATTAATACTGCCTCATCTTTTAACCTGCTCAGATTCTTGCTGCTAAAGAGATGAAAAGTATTATCTATTCCATTAAGGTTTAGTGGAGTATGAAGAGTAACAATATCACACTTAAAAATTTCATCTAGCTCAACAAACTTTCGTTTATCATCTTTACGTTTTAATGGCGGATCGTTTAACAAAACCCTCATTCCAAGTGCTTCAGCAAATACCGCAACTTTACTTCCAACATTTCCAACTCCAACAATTCCAATAGATTTATCTTCAAGTGAAAATTCAAACCTAACAGAAAGATTTAATAAAGAAGCTAGAACATATTCGGCAACGGAATAAGCATTGCATCCTTTAGCATCAGCAAAGAAAATGTTTTTATTTTTAAGATAATCTAAATCGATATGATCAGTACCAATTGTAGCGGTGCCAACAAATTTTATTGGGGTGTTTTTTAGAAGTTCCTCATCAACATTTGTAATAGAACGGACAATCAGGACATCTGTATTTTTTAAAGATGAATTTGTAATTTCACGACCGGGCATTAAATGAACTTTGCCGAATTGACCAAAAGCCTTATCAGCAAAAGCAATATTTTCATCAACTATTAATCTGAGCATATTTTTAATTCTGAATTGTATTTTCTAAATTTTTAATTGTGATTTGAACATAATACAATTATTTTTTGCAAGCCAATAAAACAATACAAATCTATAAAATGTAAAAACAAATTGTTTTCTCTAAAATAAGGATTTTCAGATGCTAAGCAGATTATTACAACCAGAAATCCAGTCTCTTATTGAAGAGAGACAGCTTGGTATCTTAAAGGACATATTGTTAGATTGGACACCCGCGGACATTGCAGAACTTCTTGTTGATCTTCCTGAAAAAGACAGAGTTATAATTTTCCGTTTACTTTCCAAAGAGTTAGCTGCCGATACTTTTGAGTACATGGATTTTGATACTCAAATGGAATTGTTAAAACTAATGGGTAAAGAAGAAAGCGCAGTTATTCTTAATGAAATGGATCCTGATGATAGAACAGCTTTATTTGAAGAACTTCCATCTGCGGCAGCAAAACAATTAATTCAGTTGCTTTCTCCCGATGAAAGAAAAATTGCGGTAACATTGCTCGGTTATCCGGAAAACTCCGTTGGAAGGTTAATGACGCCAGACTACATTGCGATCAAACCTTCATCAACAATACAGGGAGCTCTTGATTATATTAGAGAGCATGGCAAGAATAAAGAAACATTAAACATTGTTTATGTTGTTGATGACAAAGGGAAGTTGATTGATGATGTTAAAATCAAAGAATTTCTACTTGCACCCCTTGATAATAAAGTTGAAGATTTGATGGATGAAAATTTTGTTGCATTGCATGTATTTGATGATCAGGAAACAGCGGTAGAAGCATTTAAAAAATATGATAGAGTAGCTTTACCAGTTGTTGATCGTGCAGGAATGTTGATTGGTATTGTAACAGTTGATGACGTGTTTGATGTTGCAGAAGAAGAGACAACAGAAGATATCCACAAACAGGCGGCTATTGAAGTATTGGAAGAACCTTATGCAGAAATCTCAATTCCTGTAATGGTAAGGAAAAGAGCTCCCTGGTTATCACTTTTGTTACTTGGTGAGTTTTTAACAGCTCTTGCAATGGGATTTTTTGAAGATGAAATTGCAAAAGTTGCAGCACTTGCTATTTTTATTCCCCTCATAATTTCTAGTGGTGGTAATTCAGGTTCACAAGCCGCAACTCTTGTAGTTCGTGCAATGGCACTCGGTGAAATTAATCTTATCGATTGGTGGCAAATTATGAAAAGAGAAATTTTTTCAGGATTATTGCTTGGTGTCATTCTTGGATCAATTGGGTTTATACAGGTTGCTGTACTTTCAAACTTTACCCCTGCTATTGCACCACATTGGTTCCTAATTGGATTAACAGTTGGCATTACTCTTATTGGTATTGTTCTTTGGGGAACTCTTACCGGTTCTATGCTTCCGTTTATTCTAAAAAAATTAGGTGCTGATCCAGCAACTTCCTCAGCCCCTTTGGTTGCTACAATGGTGGATGTTACCGGATTAATTATTTATTTCAGTGTTGCCATTCTAATATTAGGCGGAACCCTGCTTTAATCTCTATTTTCAAGAGATTTTACACATTTTTAGTGTTTCTAGATCAGGATTGGTAAAGGTATTATTTTTATATTTAGATCACTATTAATTAAAATAAAGTTTGAAAGGTGAATACAAAAAAGAAAACAAAAGGAATAATTTTAGCTGGTGGATCAGGCTCAAGACTTTATCCTATAACAAAAGTTTACAGCAAGCAATTAGCTTTAATTTATGACAAACCATTAATTTATTATCCGCTTTCAATTTTGATGTTGGGTGGAATAAAAGATGTACTTATCATCTCTAATGCAGAAACAATTCCGCTTTACAAGCAATTATTTAACAGCGGCAGCACAATTGGAATGAATATTAGTTATGCTGTTCAGCCTGCACCAAATGGCATTGCCGAAGCATTTATAATTGGGGATAAATTTATTGGTGATGATAATGTGTGTCTTGTATTGGGTGATAATATTTTTTATGGTGATTTAACATTTTTCTATGAAGGAGTTCAAAAAAATACCGGAGCAACAATATTTGGTTATCAAGTAAATGATCCGGAACGTTATGGTATTGTTGAGTTTGATAAAAACGGTAAAGCAATTTCAATTGAAGAAAAGCCAAAGAATCCTAAATCACAATATGCAGTACCCGGACTTTATATTTTCAATAATGAGGTCATTAATATTTCTAAAAACTTAAAACCATCTGCTCGCGGGGA
>JBBQSH010000126.1:0-10236 GCA_038214015.1 Ignavibacteriales bacterium
GTATAAATATTTCTTGTCATATTGAATTAGATACTTTCTTTCTGTACGTTTCTTTTGTTAATAATCTGTTTCACATATTTTGGGTAAAATTATGTTAGAGCAGCATAAAAATTTCTGTCACGATCTTTATCTATCTATCTGAAATTTCTTTTTGCGGTGGAGAGATGCTACTAAAAATATCTTTTAATTTTGCCTTCATCTCCCTCTTTTTAACTTACTTCAATTTATTACTTTCTGTTGTTTTACATTTAACACAATATCATTTACTTAAAAGTTTAAAGGTCGGTTTATGAAACTATTACATAAATTATTTTTTCTTGCACAGCTATTCATCATTTCTATTCTAATCTCAATAACTTCTTACTCCCAACTTTTAAACAAGCCTCTAGATGGAGAATATCTTGGGGCATTCTCGTTCCCACTAAAAATTGAAAATGTTTGGAATTATAGAAATTTTTATTTTCAGCCAGACATGAAATTAACTATAATTGACTCATTAGAAATAGATGAAAATAAATATTTTCTTCTAGAGCATCAATTTAGTAGTGGGTATTCAGATGCATTTCAGTATTTAAGATTAAGAGAAGATGGATACTATGTTTCGCGAGTTATTGATAGTAATCTTACAGCTTTCCCTAATGAAGATTATTTATTTTATAAAAAGGACGCAAATGTTGGTGATATTTGGAGTCAAATTAATAAAGTTGGAACGAAATGGTATCATATTGTCTTAGATACAATTCAAGTCTCTTCATTCTGGGGCAGTTTTTTACCTGTTAAAATTGTTGAAATTACAGACAGCAGTTTAACAAGATATTGGGAATACTGGTCAGAGGAGTTTGGATTAGTAAGACAACAAAACTCGGATTTATGGTCAGGCGGTTGGTCATTGCTCTGGGGATGTTATATAAATGGGCAGCAATATGGCGATACTGTCCTGGTTTCTGTTTATGATGAAATCCCTAAACAACCTGCAGATTTTAAATTATTTCAGAACTATCCTAATCCTTTCAATTCTACTACAATTATTCCTTATGAAATTTCAAAATCTTCTTTTGTTTCAATAATTGTTTTTGATGTTTTAGGCAATGAGATTATCCAACTAGTAAATGAAACAAAAATACCAGGGAAATATCAAGTTACATTTGTTGCAAATAAAGCAAATAAAAATATTTCTACAGGTGTTTATTTTTATAAAATTTTGTTAGATCAAAAACAGCAAACAAAAAAAATGATTTATTTAAAATAATTATTGGAGGATTGAGTAATAAATTTTGCTCATTAAATGGAACGGTGCGGGCAACACCGTTCCGGAAATACAGATGATATTAGGCTGCTCACCTAACTTATATTGCAAAGAATCATCTGTGCTTCTAAAATAACAATTTGCCTCAACAATTATATTATAATTTATGAGGTACAAAATGAAGATCTTCAAAATAACCTTGTTGTTATTTTTCAGTTTTTTTGTCATTCCGCTTTATCCGCAGTTTAACGATATTGTTTGCGGCTCTACATCTACTAATGGAGAAAGTCTTATATATGCAATAACGGGTGGAAAGTTTAAGCCTTCTGCAAATGCAAGTGGACAATTTTTTAGAGTTTTATTTGTATTTGCACAATTTCAAAGTGACAATGAAACTATCCCTGGTTGGCCCAAAGGTTCACTTCCTGATTGGGCTTCAACCGTAATTGATAATGTCCCTGCTGCTTCTTATCGTCAATATACATTATCAGATTATTTTAAAAGAATGTCTAAAGGTCAATTTGATTTCATTGGTGATATTTTGATGGCTGTCACGGTCGCACCGTGACATAAAAGGCTAATTGTTAGAATACAAATCAACTCCAACTAACTCAGTATTTACTTCCAAAACAGAATTATCATTAAAAGCATAATTTCCTGCACTTGAATACTTATAATCTTCTGCTTTTAACACCAATCCGGATTTAACAGGATTTTTATGAATATAATTTAATTTGGTCCAAAACATTTTTTGATCTCTGATAACTTCATCATCAAATCTTTTCATCCATAACTTTCTGTCCTGATCTTTTATCCCACTAGCAGCTTGTTTAAATATTTTAAGCAGTTTTGAATTATTTGCTTTATCCAAAAGATCAAAAATCTGCCAAGCTGTAAATTTTTTAATGTCTCTCATTATTTCCGATATATTGCCAAACTTACTGATTACTTCAACAATCCAATGAAAATGAGTCGGCATTATCACATAACCAAGAATGATAAAATTATATTTTTCTTTATAATATTTAATGTTGGCAATAAGAATATCGCAAAAAAGTGGATTGGCGAAAACAGGTACGAATTTTATAATTGTTGTAGTAACAAAGAAAAAATTCTCATCAATTAAATTATTTCTTCCTCTTCTTCCCATAACTAAAAATAGTAATTTATAAGTTCATTGTCACGGTACGACCGTGACAACCCAGATAAAGAATCTGCTTTACACTAAATATTTTCTAAAGCTTTATATAATTTGAGATTGGTGAATAAAAAAATTTTATGATAATCGAAAATCCCATAACTCCTCTTACAGAAATCTTTGATCTGTTATTTGTGCAGAAACAGATTAAGTTTTTTATCAAGCGGGAAGATCTTACGGATGAGTTTATTTCCGGCAATAAATTTTACAAACTAAAATACAATCTCATCGAAGCGTATAAACTTGGGTACAAAACACTTCTTACTTTTGGTGGAGCTTATTCAAATCATATACACGCAACTGCAGCAGCAGGAATAAAATATGGATTCAAAACAATCGGCGTAATTCGTGGTGAAGAACATTTGCCGTTCAATCCCACATTAAGTTCTGCACAAGAAAATGGAATGACGATTGAGTATATCGATAGAAAATCTTACAGAAATAAATACGATGATAGTTTAATACAAACACTTAAAGAAAAGTTTGGCGATTTTTATTTAATTCCTGAAGGCGGTTCAAATCATCTTGCAATAAAAGGCTGCGCAGAAATTAATTCAGGTATCACAGCAGAATTTAATTTTATTTGTTCCGCTTGCGGCACCGGCGGTACGCTAGCCGGATTGATTTTAGGATTAGATTCAAAATCTTTCGCACTTGGATTTTCTGCTCTTAAAGGCGGTTCATTTCTAAATCAAAATATCCGCACTCTGCTTTCGTATTATCAAAAAGAAAACCTAAACAACTTTCAAATAAATCTGGATTACCATTTCGGCGGATATGCAAAAACAAATACAGAATTAAATAATTTTTGTACCGCATTTTTCGAGCAGCATAACATTCAGATAGAACCGATCTACACTGGTAAAATGTTTTATGGCATTTATGATTTGATAAGCAAAGACTTTTTCCCGCCACAAAGCACTATTGTTGCAATCCATACCGGCGGATTACAAGGCTTGCAGGGTTTAAAACAAAGAAAAATGATTTAATTCAGGTTTATGTTTTAATCCTATATCCTTTATAACTTTACATGGTAGTTTGATTCACACTTTTTTATTTGAAACTATTTTTAGAATTCATATTTATTTTTGAAGTTAAGCAAAGTTGTCTCTTAACAGAAAAAGGTTTTTGATTTGTCATTCTCACGAAAGTGGGAATCCATTTTTTCGTTTATTTTTAAAATAGTAGATACCCGCTTTCGCGGATATGACATGCAGTTTTTGCGATTTTGCCCAACTTCAGTTAATTATCAACTAACTTATTTGCAGGAAAAAATTATGTCCGAAAATCAATCACCTGAACCTACTTCGCAAGAAACATCTTTTAAAAGCATTGCCAAAGAATTAACTCAGCCGTTTATAGATTTATTCCATTCATCACGCGCACTGTGGGGTATTAATCTTTCTTACCTGCTTGAGGGAATTACTTACTTTGGAATTGTTGGCTACCTTGTTATTTACTTTACAGATTTTGTTAAGCTTGATGATATAAGTGCCGGACAAATGGTTGGATTTCAAACAGCCGGTATCACTCTTGCAATGCTTTTTTTGGGTGCAACAGTTGATTGGATCGGCGTTAGAAAATCACTTATCTATTCTCTAATCTTTATGTTGATTGGAAGAATATTCTTAACCGCCGGACCAACCATAACTTCCAACACAGGTTTATGGTCTTCTGCACATCTTATTGCAATGCTTGGACTTTTTGGAATTATTCTCGGTTATGGAATTTACCAGCCTGCATGCTACGCTGCGGTAAAACTATTTACAACTGAAAAGACATCCGCAATGGGTTATGCCATGTTGTATGCGATTATGAATCTTGGTGGATTTCTACCCGGAATAATTGCACCGCCAATCAGAAAAGCTTTTGCTACTGATCAAGAAGGAATGTTAGCTGTAATGTGGGTTTATGTTGGATTAACTGTTTTAGGGATTTTAGTTGTTGCAATCATCCTAACTAAAAAAACTGTTGAGAAAACAATTCAGGAAGTTAGTACAAGCACAAAAGAACAAATTGAAGCAGACAAAAAAGCTGAAGATGCAAAATCAGCCAAAGAAAAACTAATGTTCTATCTTAAAAATTTTCCAATAAGAGATTTAAGATTTATGTTCTTCATTTTTATCCTTATCCCAGTTCAAACATTATTTGCACACAACTGGTTAACACTTCCTGTTTATTATAAAAGAGCTTTTACAGGTGTTGTATCAGATAACTTTGAGTTCTTCACAAATTTTAATCCGCTATTAATTTTTATCCTAACCCCGATGGTTGCCGCTTTAACAGTAAAGAAGGATACTTATAAGATGATGATTTATGGAACATTCGTTATGGCATTCCCAACATTTATCCTGGCACTCGGGCCAAGTATTTACACAGTTTTTGCTTACTTAACTTTGATGACTATTGGTGAAGCGATGTGGCAGCCAAGATTTTTACAATGGGTTGCTGAAATTGCACCGAAAGGAATGACTGGAATTTATATGGGTATCGGACAGTTTCCGTGGTTCTTAACAAAGGTAGTAACAAGTTTGTATTCCGGATGGTTCTTAATGCACTATGCACCGGAAGGAGTTCCGCCGGCGCAAATGAATACAGAAACAATGTGGTTAATTTATGGTGGTATTGCAATGGTTAGCAGCATTGGATTGTTTCTTGCACGCGGCTGGATGCAGAAAGGGTTTAAAACAAAACACGGCGAATAAAAAACTTATTAATTTTATCAAAGAGTATTTAAAGGATATTAGTTATGAGGAAAAGAAATTTGTTTTCAACAATCTGTTTACTGATATCCTTTTTTGTTTTAAATAGCTGCTCATTTACAACGTACGAAAAAGTTTATCCTACATTAGGCGATGGAAAATATGATAGCGAATTTCCATACAAATCCACTTCTGATGAATTAAATAAAATCAGCGAAACAATACAACGGGTAAACACTACTGCTTTTTATAAAATTTATCTGTTCGATGAAAAAGATAATTTTATACTTAATGATCTGAAGAATAAAAAGCTAAGTGATGTTGCTGCTAAGGAAGCGCTCGCCGATAATTCATCATCTGGAACTGCTGTAACAGTTTATTCCGAAAACGGAAATGTTGCTTTACTAACATGCGCACACACAATTACTTTTCCAGATACAATCATCGCTTACAAATACGATGGTTTAGGATTTGAAACGGATTATTTAGAATCGATTTCCATAAAAGAAAAACAAGTGATATATGTTGCAGGATTTCCGGAAGGCAGTCAGGTAGAAATTTTAGCAATAGATAATCAATCAGATATTGCTTTGATTGGTAAAAAATATGGAGCTCAAAAAGGAATTTTCTTCCCATCGTTCAACTATCCTTTGGGAAAAGCCAAAGACGTTGAGTGGGGCACATTTGTTTATCTGGTGGGATATCCAATAAATTTTAAGATCATTACAAAAGCAATTGTTAGCAGTCCGCGCAGAGATAATGAAGGTTCTTTTCTTGTAGATGCTGTAATAAATCCCGGATTTAGCGGCGGACTTGTGCTTGCAATTCGAGATGGAGTACCAAATTTTGAGCTAACCGGAATGGTGCAGTGGGTTCCCGAAGAAGAGGAAAGTTTAATTTATCCTGAGAATCCTAAAACAAAATCATCATATAATCCTGTCGTTCCTTACGAAGGTAATTTGTATGTAAGAAAGCATTCGTCAATTCGTTATGGAATTGCAAAAGTTATTCCTGTTGAAAGCATTATGACTTTTCTTCTAAAAAATAAATCATATCTTAACCAACAAGGATTTTATATTTTTGGACAATAAATATTTTAATAATGCAGTAACTTTTTTGGCTTTTAAAGCGTCTTAAGTATACTGAGAGCATGAATGACCAAAGAAATTGAACAAATAGAAATAAAAACCACTTGCCCAATCTGCAATAAAACTATTTCAGAATTGTGGATTGCAAAGCTGGATTCTGTGATAGGGATACGATATGCTTATATCTGTACGAATTGCAAAAACTTGATTAAGATATCTAAAGAAAAATATCTAGATACAACAAATCTTAATCAAATTATTTTTTCACAATCAAGTACTGCATAATTCAGATTTGACTATTGTGAATCGCATACTATTCTATGATAACACTTCCGCCAAGACAAATATCATCTTTGTAAAAAACTGCAAATTGTCCGGGAGCAATTCCTCTGTCTTCTTTTTCAGAAACAACCTTTGCTGAATTGCCATCAAAGGTTAAAGTACAATTATAAAAATGCTCACCGTGGCGAATTTTTACTAAATAATTTCCATCATCTGGTTTTTCTTCGGATATCCAATTGAATTTACCAACTTTAAATTCTTTTCTTGCACGATTTGTAATGTTTTCCTTTGAGATGTACACAATATTTTTTTCAACATCTTTGCTGATAACATACCAGGGTCCACCACCCAATCTTAATCCTGAACGCTGACCGATTGTAAAGAAATAAAATCCTTTATGCTTGCCCATAAATTTGCTTGAATCGATATCAATTATTTCACCCTCTAGTTCTCCAAGATGATGCTTAATGAAATCAGAAAATTTTATCTTACCAAGAAAGCATATCCCCTGACTGTCTTTTCTGCTCATATTGGGTAAGTTATAATTAAGTGCAAGTTCTCTAATTTGTTTTTTCTTATAAGTTCCGATTGGAAAAAGACTGCGGCTTAATTGATGCTGCGTAAGATATGCCAGAAAATATGTTTGATCTTTGATAGGATCAGGTGAAGTTTTTAATATAAATTTTCCATTCACATTTTCAATTTTAGCATAATGACCGGATGCAACTTTTTCAAAAGAGTTATCAATCTTGTTTATAAACTGTCCAAACTTTATTAGTCGATTACAGAACATATCAGGATTCGGTGTTCTGCCTTCTTTGATTTCTGAAATTGTATAAGACACAACAGAATCCCAATACTCGGTTTGCATATTAATGGTTTCTAATGGAACATTTGCCTGTTTACAAACAGCTCGCGCAAACTCAAGATCTTCTTCCCATGGGCAATTACCTAGAAATGAAAATTCATCCTGCAGCCATATCTTAAGATAAAAAGCTGTAACATCGTGTCCTTCATCCTTAAGCAAACGAAGTGCAACAGAACTATCAACTCCACCCGAAAGTAAAACTGCAACTTTCATTTGCTTTTTGTATCCGGTTTAATTTTTATGGATTGGATTTGTTCAATTACCTTATCATAAATTTTCTTATCAACTTTACTAAGAATAAGCGTTACAAGTTTACTTGAATTATTTAATCTATCAAAAAAGCCGATACAAAGTTTGTTCTTTCCATCGCAAACTTTCATCAATCCGCGGTACCTGCCGTCAAATATTCCACCAGAAATAGAATCAATATCTTTTATAAAAATTGTAACCGTTTTATCTCTAAATAGAAATTCACTGCAAAATATTTTCTCACAATCAACTTCAATTTTATAAGGTACAAGTTTATAAAAGTTTATGTACGATTTATTTAAAAAGTATAGTATAAAAAGTGATAAGAGGAATGGAATTAAAACAATAAGATTCCTATCAATAAGAGTTACCAACGATAAAGCATACAAAAGCAATAACGGAGTTATAACTAGATTACCGTAACGATAAATAAATTTCCAGAGTAATGGGTATGTAAATGATTGCATAAATGTTTTTTGATTTCTTAATTTAAATTTACTCAAGTATAGTTAAACGATAAAATAAATAATTGATGCATAAGCAATAAAAAAGGGCTCATAGGAGCCCTTATACAAAGCAAACTTTTTTATTGCTAACCCAACTTACTCACAAAACTTATTTTTGTTCCAAATCCGTAAAACAGACTTAAGTCTGTTCTACGATTTCAATAATTGTTAAACAATCTCTGCGCAAGGTGGGTTATTAATTTATTTCAGCGCCAATACCCTTTATCTGATAAAGAGTAATTGGTCCCGTAACAGTTGCTGTATCAAACTCAGTTCCCTGTTCGGCAGCAACATGTTCATAATATTCAACTGCTTCTTCTTTTGTTAAATCTATTTGATAAACTGTTCCTTCAACTAGCGCAGATTTACCTTTGGCTTCGACGGGAAAAACAATATCGCCGTCTTTAACTTTAATTTTTATTTTTTGATTTTCAGCATCGCTTTTTAATTCCATCCAACAGCCTGCCATTGCACAGACGTCGAGAATCTCACCTTCCACTAATACTGTTTTACCAACGTACTCTTCAGGTTGAGCAAGGATTTTTGAAATACTTGTCTTTTCAGTTAAAGAAATTTCTTTGCCGTATTTATCTGATTGTGAGTACACTGCAACTGTAATTAATAGAAGAAATAGAATTATAATTTTATTCATTGTATCTCCATTTTTATTTTATTTATGATTTAAAATTTTATTGTTACCTGTTCTTTAAATTCAATTTTAATTCCCTCTATATCACCAACAACCTCTTTAAATTCTTCCATAGTTTTCGGTTTAGCACCCTGGAATTTTTTAAAGACTTCTTTGTTTTTAATTATTTCTGAAAAATCAATTTCCATAAGTGTTACTTTAGAGCTATCAACAAAAGAAGCATCTGTTTCATCAATTTCATCTTTAAAGTTAAAGTATAGAGCCATTTTCATCCCATCAAACATCTCTATCATTTTCTCTTCGGCTTGCTCGTTAAAGGTGGAATCCTCAAATTCAGTTGTTTCCTCAGTCTCCGGTTTATCTTCCAGCCGCGGTTTTGGGAAATTAATAACTAAGCTTGAAGGATTTCCTTTCGTAAAGTTAAACTTTAATAAATCCTCAGTGGATTCTTCTTCTTCAACCTCTCCAAGCTCAGCACTATAAGGAATTTTATCTTCGGGGCTTGGATTAAGTTTTAGTTTGTTAATATCAGCAAAAGAATAAACAGCTTTAAATCCTTCATAATTATCCATTGTTATTTTTTCCCCTGAAACATATACAACACCTTCACCCAAATCAGAAGCTTTTTCTTTCAATTCAGTTTCATTAAACATATCAAACTCTTCTGTTTTTGCTGAGTCAAAAGCCATTGCAAATTCCTTCATCATATTTACTACTTCGGTTTTCATTACAAATATTTCTTCAATCGTTCCTGATCCATCTTTGTTAAGATTTACGGTTGTGCTTACCTGTAAACAGCCTGTAAGAAATACTGAGAAAATAATTCCAACAAATAAATATTTGATATGTTTCATCTTAATTCCTTTTTAAGTTTATAATAAATTACTTGCAAGTTCTGCCAACTCTGATCGCTCACCCTTTTCTAAATTAATATGAGCGTAAAGTTTTTGTCCTTTGAATCTATCGATAAGATACGAAAGTCCGTTTGATTGTCCATCTAAATACGGGTGATCTATTTGATAAATATCTCCTGTAAATACAACCTTTGCTCCTTCACCGGCACGAGTTATAATTGTTTTAATTTCATGCGGAGTAAGATTCTGTGCTTCATCTACTATAAAAAATATTCTTTGTAAACTTCTTCCGCGGATGTATGATAGAGGTTCGATAACAAGTTTCTGATCTTTAACCATTGTATCAATTGCTGTATGCTGTTTATCATTTTCAGGAAACTGATCCTGAATAACCTTTAAATTATCCCACAACGGCTGCATATAAGGCGCAAGCTTACTTTCAACATCACCCGGAAGAAATCCAATATCTTTATTGCTTAGTGGAACTATTGGACGAGCAATAAAAATTTGTCTGTAATTTCTTTTTACGTGCAATGCACTTGCCAGTGCAAGAAGTGTTTTACCTGTTCCTGCTTTCCCCGTCATAGATACAAG
>JBBQSH010000127.1:0-10202 GCA_038214015.1 Ignavibacteriales bacterium
AAGAGTTGGATATACTTTGCGATAAATGAATTTCAGGACAGAAGCAATCAGTATGATGCAAACAATAATCTTCTGCCAAACACAATGCACACAACAGATCGTGCAGGAGTATTTAAAATAAAGTATTTGTATTATTTCTAATAGGTTAGAAAAATTCTTCTTAGAACGGACTTGCTTATTAGGGACTGTTTGAGATTAACTGTTAAAACTTTTAATATTGTGGAATTAAAAACAGAATTTGTTTATACCAAAGCTATTGGTACTACATATATCATTCTGTAAAAATTTACTAATTTAATAGGAGATTGTTATGCCTGTAAAACCAAGCGAAAAAGAAGAAGAGTATTTTGCAAGATTGGAATTTGAAAGAAAAAAGAAACAGGAAGTAGAAACTCGTATTAAATTAGAAGAGGCTGAAAAAGAAAGACTTAAAAAACTTCATTATATGCATTGCCCAAAATGTGGAATGAAACTGGTAGAAATTAATTATAAAGAGATTCAAGTTGATAAGTGTTCTTCTTGCGAAGGTGTCTGGCTTGATGCCGGTGAACTTGATGCAATTTCCAAGCTCGAAAAGGGCAAGCTAGATAAATTGTTTGGAGTTTTTAAAAAATAAATTCCAGATACAAGCCAAGTGTACTACCCAAACAATAATTTACTTCCTAACAGAATGCACACAACAGATCGTGCGGCAGTATTAAAGATTAAGTATTTGTATTATTTCTAAGAAATAAAAAATATAATCAACAAAACAGTTACAGCAAGCCTTACAAACAAAGAAGAATAAATTGGGTGTTTTTTCTTAACCCAACCCCAAAGCTTTGCAGCAACAATCATAAGTATTATTAAAACGATTGTTATACCCATTGCTTCAAATACATTCATCGATTTTCCGATTCTATCAGCAAAACTTTTTCCACCCCAAAACGTTCCATAAATTATTACTAAGTGTAGCCAATATACTAGCAGCGATTCCCGGCTGGCATCAAGCACGAAAGATTTTTTAACGTTAAATTTTTTATCAATCCACCAACAGGCAAAGAATAAAATTAAAATGTATCCTGATCTTTGTAAATAAAAAATTGGATGTGGAAGTATTGATGTAAGTGTTTTGGAAAATAATCCAGAAAAGAAAAGATGAGCGAATAATAAAACTATAAACCCTGTCATTGCAGAAAGTTTTGCAAATTTTTCTTCATCGTTTCTTTCTCGGGTATCAACAAAATATTTAGCAAATACAGCCCCGGCTAGTAAAAAACTTACCCAGGGGAATAGCGGAAAAAGTGAGCCGTGCATTCGATTTAAATAATTTGCAATAATTAATGGAAAGAAATTAACAAACTCAATTTTCCATAAGACTGGAGAGATAAAAGTTACAATTACCAAGGAAGCAATGAGAAGGTAATTATAATATTTATCCGATTTGATCAACAATCTTGTTATAAATAAAAATAATAAACCAAAACCAATGCACTGTAATATATCAACAGCATAAAAAGTTTCTAATAGTTGAGGAGTTAATTCATTTATGATTTGTGAGAGTGAAAAAAATGGAAGATGAAGTGCGTAACCAATAATTATTATCTGAAAAATCCTTGCGATCTTTTTCCAGAAGGCTTTACCAAACTTCCTCATTTCATCCAACTTGCCACCTGATGAAACCTGGAATGCAAATCCCGAGACAAACAAAAATGAAGGCGCAACTAATCCGTTTATAAAATTAAGAACATTAAACCACCCAGTTTGTCTTAACTCAGGAAGAAGAAAAGCATTAAATACATGAACTTCAATCATGATAATGATCACAAGTCCACGCAGCAAATCTGCCGATATGTATCTAACTTTTTCTTTCATTAAAGATAATGGCGTTTAAAGCTATTGGTTTAACTTCAAGGTTATTCCCCTGCAAACGGGAATCTAAGGGATTAAACTGATTCCCATTTCCGTGGGAATGACAGAAAGACTTAATTCTATTTGTGTTTTATTTTAACTTTTCCTCAATCTCAAATACTGGTTTTATATCTACAGGAAGAGTCTCAAGTTTTTTTCGCAGTGTTTCTATCGTTGGGGAGTTAACTGCATACTTTGCAATTAAATCTTTTGCTCCCGGATAATTTCCTTCTGCCTGAATTGTTAGAACTTGATTACAAAGTTCTTTTAGTGCCGGATATATTTTTACAAAATCAACTTTAACTTTTTGTGTTGCCTCATTATAAACATATCCACCTTTCTCAAGAAGATAATTATAAATTATTGCGTTGCCGCCACCATGAGCTTCACCAATTCCAAATCGCATACTTCGAAACGCACCCGCAAGAAAAGTTACCCAAACCTGATTTTCAGATTCTTTTGGATAGACTCCTTTTTCAATCATAAACATATTGTTATACATTCCAAGAATATCTGCTTTGCATTCTTCCATTGTGGAATATGTTTCCTTCAACTCTTTCTTTACTTCGGTGTCTTTGCCGTTAACTTTTATAAAACCAGGACCAACACCGTGAGACATTTCGTGCATTAGTGTATGATTGAAGAAAGCATCAAAAGTAACGTCCTTTAGTTGATCAGAATCCAAAACTATTTCTGCAATTGGTTTTAATAATTTTTCAAACTTTGCTTCGTGAACATTTTTTAGCATTACTTTCTTTGATCCTTTTGCCTGTCTAACTCTTTCATCATTAGGTAGATTAAATGCAAGCGTTTGAACTCCCGCTTTTGTATCCCCGGCAGTAAAAACTTCATTGGCAACAACGATTGGTGATTCAGAACCACGGGTATAGTTTTTATGTTTGTCATCAAGGGGAAGATTTTTTTCAATATCATTCAAGTACTTTGCAAATACTTCAAGTTTTTTACTTTCAACAGGATCTTTAATTGTAACAAAACTTTCAAAGGCTGCTTTGTAGTTAAACATAGCATCTTCATAAACTTCGTAAGGACCGATTACAACCTCTATGTTGTGATCCTTTAAATCCATCCAATCTATATCACTCTGATAATAATCGTTACTTAAAAATGCATCAGCCCGAGAGAGTAAATATTTTTTTAACGATGGATTATCTGAATACTCTGCAGCTTCTTTTAAAAGATTTGATGCCGCAGTTAATTTATCGTTGAAGTATTCGCTGTATGGAATAGCAACTAGCTTACCGTTATCTCTTCTGATAATTGTGAACTCACTTGTAAATGCTTTTTCATCAGCAGGATTATCTTTTATCCATTTTTCAAATTCTTCTTTAGACATATCCACCGGATAAAAATTTGCACCAAGCGGCTTTGTGTTTTTTCCAATAAAGGGTTCGTTGTCTTCAAGTCTATCAAATGGACCAAACATGATGTTGAAGAGCTCGAGTTGTGGTTTAAGTTCAGGTTCCCTTTCAAGAATGGATTTGTTGGATGTTTTTGAATTCAGATCAGATTTTATTTGATCGTTCTCTATGTAAACCTGCTCAAGAAATAACTCATCAATAATTTTTGAGGCACGATAAAGTTTTTCCAAGACAACCTTTTCTCTATCGCTTAAAAGACTTTCATCATATTGTATTTCAACTAGAACAAATTTGCTTATCTTTTCTTTTAGCATTGTTACTTCCTCTGAATCTTTTTGCGGAGTTTGATTTTTAGTACATGCAGTAAATAGTGCGACAATAAATAATGCAGCTATTAAATATTTCATTGTATAACCTTTGTTTGATATAAAAGTTTATTTGTTTCGATGAAGAAATATAAAAATATTGCAACTAAAATCTTGCGAAATTATTTAAGTTCTTTTTATCAACCCTATAAAACCACTCATCACAAAATTTTTCGCACAAAGGGTAATTCTCCTTAAGTTTACAGTACAAAAAACAAAACACATTTACAGGTGGAGAAATGATCAAACATAAAGTAATTCTTTTTTACACACTTGCTTTACTTACAATTGTAACTACGGTTTTTCCTCAATCGCCAAAACGATCAGACGTTCCCGATAAATACAAATGGAATCTTGCAGATATGTATCCAATTCTTGACGATTGGCAGACTGATATTAAAAAAGTTGAGAGCAGCATAAATGATTTTGCTTCTTACAAAGGCAAACTTGGCGATAACTCTCAAAACTTACTGAACGCATTGAACTCTTACTTTGGATTATTAAAAACGTTTTACAAGGCAGGAACATATGCGGGTAATTTAAGTAATGAAGATGTGCGAATTTCTGAAAACCAAGCATTGCTTCAAAAGCTCTCTGCGGTGGGAACAAAGTTTGGCGAAACTGCATCCTACTTTGAGCCGGAGATTCTTACAATCCCAAAAGAAAAGATTGAAAAATTCTTTAATGAAAAACCAGAACTTAATACTTACTCAATGTATATCGATAACATCCAAAGATTACGCCAGCACACATTATCAGAAGCGGAAGAAAAAATATTAGCAAGTTTTGGTTTGATTGCAGGAAATCAAAACACGGTTTATTCAATTTTTACTGATGGTGAAAAACCCAATCCCAAGATTACTCTTTCTGATGGTAAAGAAGTTGAACTCAGTCCGGCTACTTATACCGGGGTAAGATCACTTGAAAACCGTGAAGACAGAAGTAAGATATTTGAAACCTTCTTTAATAGTTACGGCGATTTTAAGAATACTTTAGGAGCTAATCTTGTAGGTAAAGTAAAAAAAGATTGGGTTTATGCTAAGAACAGAAATTATAAATCTTCACTGGAGTCTGCGCTTAATGGCGACAATCTTCCACCGGATGTTTACACAACTTTAATTGAACAGATAAACAAAAGTCTTCCCACACTTCATCGTTTTTTAGATCTAAAGAAACGAATGCTTGGTGTTGATACACTTCACTATTATGATTTGTACACCTCTCTTGTTAAAAAAGTTGATTTAAAATTTACTGTTGAACAAGGACAGCAATTAATTCTTGATGCACTAAAACCTATGAATTCAGAATATGTATCCACAGTAAAAAAATCTTTTGATAACAGATGGATTGACTTTATTCCAACCGAAGGAAAGCGAAGCGGCGCTTACTCCAGCGGTTCTGCTTATGATGTTCATCCATACATCCTTATGAACTGGAACGATGATTATGAATCAGTCTCTACGCTGGCACACGAACTTGGACATACAATGCACAGTTTTTATTCAAATACTAACCAGCCATTTGCAAAAGCAGATTACTCAACCTTTGTTGCTGAGATTGCTTCTACTACGAGTGAAACTTTACTTAATAATTATATGGTTAATAATGCAAAAAGTGATGAAGAAAAACTTTTCTTGCTCGGCAGTTATCTTGATCTATTGCGTACAACAATTTTCCGCCAAACAGCTTTTGCAGAATTTGAATTGGAAATTCATAACCGTATTGAGCAGGGGCAGCCGTTAACCGGGGATGACCTGTGTAACATTTATTATGATATTGTAAAGAAATATTATGGACACGATACCGGACATTGTATTGTTGATCCTTATATTCAGTATGAGTGGGCTTACATTCCCCATTTTATGGGGTACAATTATTATGTATTTCAATATTCAACTTCTCTTATCTATGCAACTGCATTTGCAGAAAAAATAATTAATGAAGGAACACCCGCAGTAGATAATTATTACAAAATATTAAAAGGCGGCGGTTCCAAGTATGCGGTTGATTTAATTAGAGATGCAGGAATTGATCCGCTTTCATCAGAACCATTTGAGTTAACAATGAAGAAGATGAATAATGTTATGGACCAGATAGAAGAGATTTTGAATAAGTAAAACAAAAGTGTGGGCCACCTTAAAGGTGGTCTACACTTAAACGAATTTAATCATCTTTCTTTCGTTTCACGTTTTTACTTCATAGTTTTGCGCATTCACTGATATAGTAATTTAATATTATGAGCTTCAACAAAGAGCAGCCATATAATGATCTTCCATTGCTTCTGCCCGATAATAATATCTGGGAAACGATGGGGATTTATAAAAAACTTGCTGAAGCCCGCGCTGCTTTAGCCGAACTAAAAGGACGCTTGCCCGTAATTCCAAATCCGCTTATGCTTATAAACACCTTGGTTTTGCAGGAAGCAAAAGACAGCTCCACAATCGAAAATATCTTTACAACCAATGACGAACTTTATAAAGCTTTTTCGTCATCAGGCTCTAATGTAAATCGATCCACCAAAGAAGTACTTCGCTACCGTGAAGCATTATGGAGTGCCTTTGCAAAACTGAAATCACCAACTGATTATTCCGTTGATCTTGCTGTGGAAATATTTAAAACAATAACGGGCAAAGATGAAGGGATTAGAACGGTTCAGGTTTATATAGGAAGCACAAACAGTGTTGTTTACACGCCGCCGGATCACGGAAATATTTTAATGGAAAAATTAAATAACTGGTTTGATGTTGCACTAAATAGTAACTCAATCGATCCGCTGATTAAAATGGCGATGCTTCACTATCAGTTTGAAGCAATACATCCTTTTACTGATGGCAACGGAAGAGCAGGAAGAATACTAAATGTTCTGTTTCTCTGCAGCCAAAAACTTATTGATCTTCCCGTAATTTATCTATCAAAGTATATCCTGGAAAACAAAAATGATTATTATCGTTTACTTAGAGAAGTTACAGAAAACGGATTATGGAAAGATTGGATTATTTATATGCTCGATGCAGTTAAACACACTGCAGTATTTACATTGGATAAAGTGAATTTGATTTACAACAGTTATCTCAGTGCAATCGAAAAAGTAAAAACCGAAGCGCCCGAAATTTACACCCATGAACTTATCGAAGTAATCTACAATCAGCCGTACTGCAAAATTGCTATACTTGAAGAAAAGAAAATTGCATCAAGAAATACGGCTAGCAAATATCTTAGAAAATTGGAAGAATTGGGAATTTTAGCTTCCGAACAGGTTGGCAGGGAAACACTTTATAAGAATCTTGCTCTTTTAAAGATACTCTCCGTCAAGTCTTAAAGCTGCACAAAATTTAGCATATTTTGTGCATATAAGAATTCTGGCGCACTATCATTGTGCACATCAATCTAAACACGCACAATAATCTATAAAATTTGTGCATTTAGTGGAAGATAAGCACAGCCAAGATGCATATAATTATTATAATGCACAAGAATCTCCCTTTTTTGAGCATAACAATTATGAACAAAAAAATGGTTAACTAAAAAATTAGCCAATAGTAAATTATTTGCCTACCTTTGTGCCTCCGGTAATAGAACCGGAAATTTATTTATTTTTTATTAGAGGTCCTTTGTGAGCACTAAGTTATTTGTTGGGTCACTCCCATGGTCGGTAAACGACGAAAAGTTAAAAGAAACATTTGAACAACACGGTACAGTTTTGTCTGCAAAGATTATTACAGATCGTGATACCCAGAGATCAAGAGGTTTTGGGTTTGTTGAAATGGAAAATTCCACAGATGCAAGTAAAGCAATAAAAGCTTTAAATGAATCAGAAATTGACGGAAGAAATATAGTAGTTAACGAAGCTAAAGCACGCAGTTAATGGCATAGCCATTTCTGCAAGATTATATATTTTGTTGTGATTTCTTAAAGGCGCTTTACGGCGCCTTTATTATTTTAAACCTCCTCGCTTCTTTTGACTAACGTCTTTCATCTTCTGTCTTTCTTTTTTCGTCTGACGTCTTTCCTTTCATGTTTGACGTTCTTAAGTTTTCTTTGAGTTTATGTTCTTCGCCTACATCTTTACTTAATTTTTTCATTTAATACTTTCCTTTAATAGCTGCCGCAATCGTTAATAATAATTATTCAGTCGGGAACCACATTAATTTACACGAATTTTAATCAGGCACTTTTATATTATAATTAAAATTCACAAATTCTTTCTTAAAAAATAAAAGGAGCGTTATGAGGAGGCGAGAATTTATTAAGACAACCGGTACTGTGTTTGCAGGTGCGGTAATACTGCCTAAAATTACTTTTAGCAGCCAGAGTTCTAAAAATGTTGTAATCATCGGAGCCGGCATTTCCGGTCTTGCCGCAGCCTATAAATTAAAACAGAACGGTATTAATGTTACTTTAATTGAAGCACGAAACCGGATTGGAGGAAGAATTTTTACTCACAAATTTGCCGATGATAATCTTACTTGTGAACTTGGCGCTGAATGGGTCGGTAAATCTCATACCAGGCTGATTGAGTTATGTAATGAGTTCAAACTGGAATTACAAAACCATCAATTTGAAACTCATATGATCATGAATGGAGAATACAGCAGAGCTGGCACCTGGGATTTTTCTTCCGGGTGGAAACAGAAATATTATGATCTTCTCAATCACTTCAATTCATTGCAGGATGGATCGGAAGAAAAAATGAATTTCGATAAGCTGGACTGGTGGCGCTATCTTGTTAACCAGGGCATTCCGGAAAAAGATCTTGAGATAAGAGAACTTTTAGACAGCACAGATTTCGGCGAATCAATAAGACAGGTCTCGGCATATGCAGGAATTTCTGAATACGCTGAATCCAGCGAGAAGAATGAAATGGATTTTCATATTAAAGGCGGCAACAGTCAAATCATTTTTAAACTTGCTGAAGCAGTTGGAAACGAAAACATAATTCTCAAAACAAAAGTTGAAAAAGTAGAACAGAAAAGTGATGGAGTAATAGTTTACTGCGATAATGGAAATAAATATGAAGCCGCTGATGTTATCTGCACAGTCCCCACATTTTCGCTTTTAAAGATAGATTGGAAACCAGCATTGCCAAAAGATTACATTGATGCACTTAACGAGCTTCAGTATGCACGAATCATCAAAACTTCGATTTTATTTTCAGAGAGATTCTGGAAAGATGAATCTCTCGATATGATTACAGATACACTTCCGCATTATTTCTTTCACTCCACAAAAAATCAGAATGGCAGTAAAGGAATACTTACTTCTTATGCCGTAGGTGACCGTGCTTATATCCTTTCTAAAATGAATGAACAAAAAAAGATAAATGAAATTTGCAAGGCGCTTAAACCTGCATTTGGTGAGGTTGAAAAGTATGCAGAACACGCTGTAAATTATTACTGGGGCTCAGATGCATTTTCGCAAGGCGCTTATGCAATTTATAACAAGCATCAGTGGCTGGCTGTAAGAGAAACTTTAAATCAGAATATCGGCAGAGTTTATTTTGCAGGCGAACATCTTGCGGATTGGCAGGGATTTATGGAAGGTGCAATCAATTCCGGTGAAGATGCAGCGGAAAAAATTATAAGCAGTTAAAATTATTTTTCAGAAGGATAAAATTTTCGCACTATTTTTATTTGATTGAAGGATAAATTCATTCATCATTGCAAATCCCGATCTTGCCTTTAAGCAGATAGGTTCATCGGGATTAAGCAATATCATCTCACAACCCGCCTTCCGGTCTTTTACCTTCTTTAATAATCGCTTCCTGCACCTCTGTAAACGGCTGATTATAAAGTTGCTGGTGTTCAAAATATGCACGGAATAAATCTGCGATAAAATGAATTCTGTCTGTCAGATCTCCCCAATCTTTTACACCGCTTTCTTTAACGCTGTCAGCAGTCGGATCAATTTTACTGAGAAGTTCTTTTAACTTTTGAGAAATTATATGCTCTAACCTTTGCGGAAATTTTCTCCTCAGATCTTCACCTAGTTTTAAAACTTCACTCTCGGGAATGTGCAGAGTCATCATAAATTCTGTAATCACTTCCCTGATCTTTTGCTTTGCTAAATCAATAAGCCGATCAACAGCTTCATCAAGCGGAAGTTTGCGATTAAGAATTCTTGCAATATAAAAACGGATTCGTAACCAGAAGCCCGGAAGCAATTCACGAAGTATATTTTTTCGCATCTCATCTTCATCTGCAAATGCTGCGTTAAGGGCTTCCGCAATTTTGGGCTGCAGTCGGGTTTGTTCGTGATAACCTATTAAAAGATTTGCATAAAGAATCATTTCAGATTTCGCTTTAGGATCATTTTCTAACCGGACCAGGCAATATGCAGTAAAAGCATCCTTTAACATCTGCTGCCCATCCGGCGGATTACCCGGCTTGAATGCTGAGCTGAACTTCAAAATATTTTCATCAGTAAAATCCTGTTCGTTTCGGAAGACAGATAGAAAGCGTGCAAACTCTCCGCCGATTTCTGCAAATACTTTTTTGTTTCCTTCAGCAACAGCCTTGGCAGAATATTCAAACACTTCATCAGGCTTTAATGCATTCATTATGAAACCGGA
>JBBQSH010000128.1:0-10170 GCA_038214015.1 Ignavibacteriales bacterium
ACAAAGAAAAACTATAATTAAATATATCAATTGTAATTTTCCCCCATAATCCTATTTTGATGATATTTTATTGAGTAAAGGGATTTTTTCTTTTGGAGTGTTCATTTATAAATGTCCTTTATAATTATTCCAAAATTAACACCAGTGGATTTAATAACAAAGAAATCTTGTTTGATAATTTAAGATTAAGTATTGTTCAGTTATCCTCAGCAGTAGATTTATCAGAGATCCGTAAATCATATTTAGTTACAAGCGCCATACGGAGTATATCTTTAGGCTCACCTTTATCAAAATTTTCTGCTTTAAATACACCCTCAAGGTTAAAACCAAGATCTCTGTTAATACGAATGTTCCTTAAATTGGTATCATAAGTATAGATAAATATTTTTCTAAGTTTAAGTTTATTAAGTCCAAATGATATCCACGCTTTTGTAGCCTTTTTACCAAACCCCTTACCGGAATAATCCCTGTTGCCAATAAGTTTTCTAAGTTCCGCTTTATTGTTTAACGGATCGTAATGCAGGTAACCCAATACGCCAATTGGTATTTTATCCTGAATTTCAATTATGCCAAAAATATTTACTTTATCGTTAACCAGGTCCTCTAAATTTTTTTCAACATTATCAATACGTGAAAGCAAAAACTCTTTACCGAACTCATTGTTTGTCCATTCTTCAAGAAGTTTATAATGTTTCTTACTGTTGAACTTTTTAATAATTATATCTTCATAGATAATCGGAAAATCCATGTGTTCATCAATTAAATAGTTTATTTCTGCAGCTTGCGGGGTTTTATGACCATTGATAGCAATATCCAAAAGGGAATTAGCCAGGTTAATGTAATCTTTGGACGACAGATTTAATTTTTTTAGTTCTTTGATTGTATTATCCAGGACTGTTTCCGTTAGAAAGGAATGTTCGAGGTGTATTGAATTTTCCATAATATTTTCCCAATAAAAAAATGTAAAAAAAATATTTAGTTTATACACTCAATAAAAGTAAATGGTGATTAAATATAGTAAAAGAAACCGAATATATGTTTGATATCTTAAACATAAGTTTGCTTAATAAAAAGGAAGTAATAACCTTAACAACTCCGCGTCATCCCGAGCAGCTTGCCCCGATTCATCGGTGGCGTCACACTGAGCGTAGTCGAAGTGCGAAGTGCGAAAGCGCTTATCTTCCTAGCTTCAAAACTTCTGATTTTCCATTCACCTCTGTATGTCATCCCGGGTAGATCACCCCACCGCCACGGATCACTAATTTCTAATCACTCCGCGGCGGCGGATCACTCTTCTCGTTTCCATCACCTATCCTTAAAAATTAACCTTAATCCAAAATAGATTCAGCCCATTCTTTAAATCTTTTAAAGTATTTACGAATTTTTTCCAAATCATTTTTATGATAAATATCTCCACTATATGATATTGAATTTTTGTGATCAATAAGTGACTTAAAGTTATTAATAGCTCTTGTATCAATTCTAGGCTGCGGTATAACCTGATCAAGTAATTGAATTACTTCATAATGATTATCAACCTTGCATTTTTTGCCGGATAGTTTGATAGTAATTGCATCTGAATAAGCGATTGAAGAGTGTATATACAATACACCTGCAGCATTATAATATTCAAACTCATAAGCTAATTCAGCAGCATGGGCAAAGTTGGAAGCAACTTTTATAAAATCCTTGTACCTGATTGAATCATAAGATCTGGAAGATATCTTCTTAACCATTTAGTAACTCTCTAATCGATTTTCCCGATATAACCTTCCCTTCTTTAATAATACTATTAAACGGGGGTTTGCCTTTTATACCTGATTTTCTAAAATCTGTTAAGCTGATGTAAAAAGGCGCAAGGGTTATATTAAAAGTATTAAATAATGCTGCCCTTAACTCTGAAACAATATCCTCAATAATTCCTAATTTGCCCTTATAGACAATGCATAAATCAAGATCACTTTCAATACTTTCATCGCCTCTGGCAGCACTACCAAAAAGAATTATGCTTTCACAATATTTACTAATTTTTTTTCTGGTAACTATTAATACTTCTTTAAGAAATAATTTTTCGGTTTCATAAATTTTGTCAATTAAATATTTTGATAAAAATTTTTCCCTGTCTATTAAAAACAGATACTCTCTTTTACCTGTAAATTTCTTTACAACACCCATATTCTCAAGATTTACAAGACTAAGCTGCACTGTTCTCAGAGATAATCCGGTAAGTCTTTGAACTTCTCTTCCGGAAACACCTAAATTTCTTTCGTTAAGCACCCTAAGTATTGTTACATTGCTTGGTGCACTGAATATGTATTCTAATATTTTATTTATAACCATCTGCTTACCATTATTTTAGTGACTAGTATATTAGCCAAAGGACTACAATTTTAGTCGCAAAATAATAAACCAAATCCTTAAAATAAAATGTTATAATAGATTTTAACTTTATATAAATCGATCCTTCATAATTGATCATTAATTAAAAAAAGATAAAAGATTAAAGATAAAAGTAAAAAGCGAGAGGCGAGCATTGAGGATTTCCGATGGCACCCTGATCTGAGCCTGTCCCGATTCACTGGGTCTATTTGCACCTTTTCTTTGTTTTAAGTTGTCACGGAATGGTTCGTGACAGTTGAAATTAACTCTCTCTAATCTCTCCCTTAAAAAGGGAAAGACTTATTACTAATAACGTCTGTATATTTTTTCACCTTCTCTTTGTAAGAGAGGGCTGGGGTGAGTTGGGATTTTCTTGGCATAGCCATTCCTGTGTGAGTGCGAAAATGTTTTGAGTTGTCACGGAGCTAGGGATGACACTTCGATACTTCGACAACCCTTCGACAACCCTTCGACAAGCTCAGGGTGACAGGCTCAGCTCAGGGTGACAAGCTCAGGGTGACAGGATCAGTACAGGCTCAGCTCAGGGTGACAGGCTCAGGATGATACTTCGATACTTCGACAACCCTTCGACAAGCTCAGGGTGACATTCTCAGGGTGACAGGCTCAGTACAGGCTCAGCTCAGGATGACGAAGCGTGGCAACATCCCCAAATCCGCCGCGGTGGATTACTTTACAAAAAACTGGGGAAGTTTTCTTAAATTTTTACATAGTAACGTATAGAAAGGAAAGGGAAGTGAATGAATCTTCATTGCTCTGTAATCTTCACTGCTCTTGGTTATAATATTCTTTAGTGATTTATTACTCGCACCGCCAATGGTCATACAGCAGGTGGTAATTGGTAAATAGTGAGCAGTTATTTTTTGCTTCCAGAATAAGCGCAGAATCATTTCATAGTCAGCCGCAATTTTCATATCAGTTCTGTACAAACCATACTTTTCAAAAATTTCTTTTCGTACAAATAAAGTAGGGTGGGGCGGCATCCAGCCGTTTTTTATCCATTTGGTTATCCTGAGCGCGTCATACTGAGCAGCTTGCCCCGATCTATCGGGGGAGTCGAAGTGCGAAGGATGTGTCTCTGCGGTAAATTGTTTTTTCTGTGCCTTCCAATTTCTTACTACAGAACCCTCGCTTGTTACATAAACAAGATCACTATAAACCGCATCCACCTCGCTTAGCGCTTGGCGCTTTGCGCTTTGCGTAAACGCTTCTGCAACCTTTTCCAGTACAAACTCATCTTTAAAAAAATCATCCGAATGTAATAGACCAATTACATCACCTGTCGCTAATTTAATTCCCTTATTTATCGCATCGTAAATTCCGGTATCTGCTTCGCTGATGTAAAGTAGTGAGTAGTGAGCAGTCCCGATATGATCGGGATGTCGCAAAGCCTCCACCCCGATATGATCGGGATGCCGCAAAGCCTCCACCCCGATATGATCGGGATGTCGCAAAGCCTCCACCCCGATATGATCGGGATGTCGCAAAGCCTCCATTTTTAGCGGGTTGTCATTTCTGCCGTTGGCATTCCCATCATTCTTAATTGTTAATTGTAAATTCTTCAGGGCTTCAACCGTTCCATCTGTCGATCCACCATCCACAATAATATGCTCTACATTTTTATACGTTTGTGAACGCACAGATTGGATAGCGCGGATAAGTCCGGGTTTGTTGTTTAGCGTTGCGGTTATTATTGAAATCTTCATTTTTTTAGAGATCAGAAAAAAGAGATCTGAGATCAGGTATTGTTATTTAATTTTGAATTTATTTTTCTTATCAAACCATAACATAATTTTTTCACTTCATCAATTTGCTTCAAATTATCATTTAGTTCTGCTTCATCTATGTAATTTAAATTAAAACTTATTTGTAATAGTGTTTCTAATTCACTCGCACTCCCACTAGCCTTCGAAAGGAAATCCCTGAATTATGTTCATCAATCCTACGTTTAAGGTCCGATGTATATCCTGTATAAAATTTATTATCTTTTTCACTTTTTAAAATATATACATAAAACCATTTCATAATTGCCACTTTATTGCATAGGGTTAGATGGACTTGAAACTGCCGCTCTTCTAATCTGCCAAGTAATGCCAAATATCTCGCTCTTTGGAAAATCATTTGTAATCTTATAAATCTCAGTAACAAGATTTATAGAATCATTCCAGACTTTCAAATCCCTATGTGTTTTCATTTACTTCCTATTAACTGTTTGAGACTTCTGAAAAATTCAATATGTCATTGCTGTGCAAACAGGAATCTATTGATTATGTGGTAGATTCCCGCTGGAGTTTATCCTGATGCAAATCGGGGCGAGAATGACAGTCAAATCGAAATCTATTTTTCAGAAGTCTCTTCTTTACTACTGACTATTCATCCCCCCGCGGCGGGCACGCATCCATCATCGTATTATTATAAATTTTTTACGAATTGACCGAAGGATAAAATTTTTGAACTATTTCTTTTTTCAAATAACAAGTGCTCAAAATCTTTGGATTTGTGTGATAAATTTACATTTT
The DNA here is from genome assembly GCA_038214015.1 of Ignavibacteriales bacterium. Taxonomy (GTDB): domain Bacteria; phylum Bacteroidota; class Ignavibacteria; order Ignavibacteriales; family Ignavibacteriaceae; genus IGN3. Next base: position 4,917 of record JBBQSH010000128.1, read on the forward strand.
TTACGACTAAAGATAATGACTCTTTTAATTCCGCTAAATTTGAAATTCCATGCTTAGCTTTTAGAAAAGCATAATCCGGAACCGTAATATTTAACAAAAACATTACATCATAAAAATCACGCCCCTTTGAACGCGATAATAATGCAGATATTTTCATAGCACAAAGCACTTTATTATCAGGCGCCGGAAAACTAAAATAAAAACCACAACCTTTAATATTTGCAGCTTGCGTTGAATAACTAAAAAGTTGATCCTGACATTTAACCTTGATTAAAAAACGCTCTTCTTTATGTGCTGATAAACCCAATTGGAACAGTAAACCAGGAAAATAAATGCTTTTTCTAAAAGCTTTTAATTTGCTATCTGATTTTTTACGGGTTTCAACTTTAAAACCAAATCTATTAAGGTAATGCAAAACATCATCTGTCATTTCATTAAATTCTTCCTCAGAAAAATCCTTGCAATCAAAATCAATATCTTCTGAAAAACGATCTATACCTTTTACCAGCCTCAGATAAGTACCTCCTATAAATGAGAGTTTTGTTACCCATTTTGTTGAGGAGAGGTAATCAAGAATTAGTAATTGAATATATTCTTTAATCATATACTTCTGAAACGAAGGACTTTCTTTGATATAAGGCGGAAAATATTCTTTTATCTGTTCAAGCTGTATCATAAAAAATAAGTTTCTATCATTAATTTAACCCGCTTAGTAAGAGCTTTACTTTTAATTTTCTCAGTGTAATCATTTAACCTTTCAAGATTAATAAGTTCGTGCATTATATCTTCATCAAAACGCAATGCCTTCATTTCACTTTCTGAATTGTAAAATGGATAAAGGTATAATAAATCCAGCAGGGCTTTTTCTGGTTTAGCCACAAGCATAGTTATTGCCTTAATGAATGGTTTGTGATCATAGCCGAACATAAAAGCTGGCTTTACACTCTTGTATGAAAAAGTTCCAAATCTGTTTTTAAATTCAACTGTTTTTAACGGCGATATGCTGGTTATTTGAACAACTGCTTCGGGTATTAAGCCATAAAAGGCTAAAGCTGAATGAAGACTGATATAAGAAGGTCGATAAATCCTGTTTGCAATGTATAACGGTGAAGCCGGTTCTTCAAGATATTCCGGAAAAGCATAATGACCATTTCTTAGTTTTACAAGCAGGCTCTTTTTTACCCAGCGGGTCAGATTATTATTATTAAATTCAGGATACCTTGAATAGATTTGATGAGATGTAAAACATACCTTATCAAAAAAAGTGTTTTTGAAGCCTATATAATCCATTTCATTTCTATTTTTCTACAAAAATAGTGATATATGGAAATAAAACAAACATTTTTAGTTAAGATCAAAGAGAAAGATAAAAGATCAAAGATAAAAGATCAAAGTAAAAAGATCAAAGAGAAAGTAAAAAGATCAAAGTAAAAAGATCAAAGATCAAAGTAAAAAGACTGGAGTAAAAAACAGTAAGAAATAATTATTTTATTTTTTATTTGTCTTAGTTACGATAGCTCCTAATATTTTTTTAAGTTGTTCTGATTCATCAAGCAAATAATTTAATTGTTCAGTTAATTAAAGCTTACTAAAAGTTGCATTGATTATCCTTAACCAGTAATTCGATTCACGCATCTCTCTTAAAGCAATTCTAACTTTATTATTGAAATCTGCTTTTGATGAACCAGCTTGCGCTTCTCTACCCCGTCAAATAATTACTAAGTCTTGATTTTATATACCTTTTGCCGTAAGAACTTTTTAAATATTTTTCTCTGTGTAAAGCATCTTTTTGATTATAGCATACTTCATAATAAACCACATCAAGAGGTCTCCTATTGACTGTAGATTTTACTTTACCGCTATTATGATCATCTAATCTATTCTTTAAGTTTGTTGTATATCCAACATAGAAATTGTTATCTAATTTACTCTGAAGAACGTATGTAATATAATTGTTTTTCATATTTGACGGGGTGAATAATTAGCACCACTCGAAGTAGAAGACTTACTTAATTGATATCTAATAATACTAGACTCAGGTGTTTTAGGCAATATTGGTAAAAACTTTAGAACATTTACAGCAAAATCAAATAACCTTTTTTGTAATTCATTATCAATCATCTTAAAACTCCTTATCACCCTTTAATCTTGAATAAAACTTTTCCCTTTTATCTTTAATCCTGTACAACTCTTTTCTTCACTAAAACCGCCGGATTACCCTGATATATCCCATACTCCTCAGTGTCTTTTGTTAACACACTGCCAACGGATAGTATTGAATGACTTTTCATTGTAACACCGGGACACACAACACTTTTTGCACCGACCCACACGCCATCTTCAAGTGTAATATCGCCCACGATCAAATCAAAAGTTTCTTTTTTGTAATTGTGATTACCAGTTAGCAGCATTGCCCCTTGAGAGAGACATACGTTATTCCCGATTTTTACTTTACCCAGGTTATCAATCCATACTCTTTCACCAATCCAGGTATTATCTCCAATTACTAAAAACCAGGGATATTTTATATTAACGTTTGGTTTAATGATTACTCCTTTGCCAACCTTAGCCCCAAAAAACCTTAACGCAAAAACCTTGAATGAATTTGGCCAGGGGAGGGAGGACTTAAAAAGAAATAAATTCTTAAAGTACCATATAAATATCTTGAACGAGCCGCCCGGTTTGTACCAGGAATTATCAAACTTCGATAAATCTGTTTTCATATTTTTTGTACTTTATACTTTAATCTTTATACTTGAAGAAATGGTTTATACCAACTGTTATTGAATTTTGATAAATCTGTTTTCATTACTTTTATCTTTTGTCTTTATTCTTTGCTCTTTAGCAAAACCTTTTGTACCAGGAATTGTCAAATTTAGATAAGGCTACTTTTTGCATTTTAATTGCATAATGTTTTTAATAATGAGATTTATTAAATGCAATTTACACGGAAGTAGGAAGAATGTACAGTTTAGCTGATACCAACTTTCTTCCCCGCAGAACGGGATCTACGGATTGATATCCCGAGTCGAGTTCGGAACAGGATCCAGTTACCCCGCAACAGGTTAGGGGCAAACTGCTCAGTATGCCGCCACCGATGAATCGGGGCAAGCTGCTCGGGATGACATCAGGACTACTTACTAATAAATTTCTTTCTTACATAACAAATCGTTCTTCCATCACCAATATCTTCAGTATACACATCCCAATTGTCTGCAAGATATTTTTGATCAAAAAGAACAGGAATAAAATCTTTCCACTCTAATACTACTTTTATATTAAGGCTGTCTAAATAAGCCCCTATGTTATTATTCATATTGTAACGTAAAGCAGAATTATCCATCTTGCCATCAAGGTTATAAACATTCGAACAGTAATAACCCAATACACCAGTTTGGAATGCAGCAACACGTGTTTGATCGCTAAAGTTATTTTTTACAAATTCAGGTCGTACAACAAATGCTACGGCTGATTTACCTGAATGTAAATATAGAATTGCCTGTACTATAAATATCAATAATGGTAAAAGTAGAGTAATTGATCGAAATAGTTTATTAAATTTATTTATTATATGTGAAAATAGGACTACAAAAATTGGGAATGATAAAATCATTATAACTGCTGTATATCTAAAATAAAAGTAGGGGGCTGCTGAGAAGAAAAAATATAAAATTAATAGAGCTAAAAAAGAAATTGACATAATTATAAAAATGTTTTCAATTGATTTATCAATCAAATGCTTTCTATAATTTTTATAACCGATGCCAAATAATATTATATAAATAAAACCTAATGGGAACATTAACCACAACCTAATATTGCCACTATACAAAAATGGAGTAAGATGATTAATGATTGACACAAAATATTGCTGCATTTTATAATACGTGTCTATAAATCCGCTTAAAGTTGTCTGGCTTCTTACTGAAGATTGAAAAAGATTATCCGTAACTGCCCATATATACATTTGCCAGGGAAGGTAAAGAACAAATGCTATAGTTAATATCAGTAGTAACTGACCAATCCTTATTCTGTGTGTTATTAACAAGCCTGCATAAAAAAAGAAAAGAATGATAATAGCATCCAGTCTGCAAAGGACAAGTAAACCCGATAACAATCCCATTCCTAAAATATGCTTAATACCCGCCTGCAAAGATTTATTTTTTATCCAGTAAAGAAAGAATGCTGAAAGCAGAATTAGATATAGACCTGTCTCTAAACCATTCTCAAAATTTAGCAAGACTTTGAAATTGAGAAGAACAACACACATTGATAATAAAAAGTACAATCCCTTGTTGGGAGTTTTTGAAATGCTGATAGCTATCCAATATATAAAGAAAGCAAAAATGACCTGAAGTAAAGCAGAAAAAATTATTACAGCGCGAATGAAAGTATATTTGTCCCCTTTAAAGCTTTGAACAAAATAAGCCGGCACGGCATATAAAAAAGCAGCAAGCGGCTGTACACCGGTGGTTTTAATATCGTAATTATAAACTATTCCTTTACCTGCGGCTATATTCCAGGAAACGGTTAGCATATAAAATCCGTCTTCAGTTAAAGGTTTTTCATTAAGATAGGGAAAGAAACCATTACCTGTATGTTGCTTTGGTGAGCCTTCTAATGAGCCAAATGCAAGTATTAAATTATATACTAGGAAAAATATTATTACCAGAAAGCCTGAATAAAAATATTTATTTTCTAATTGCATTTCTTCTTTATTACTATTTACTATTTAATATTTATGGAGGCTTTGCGACATCCCGACCCTTCGACAAGCTCAGTACATGCTCAGCTCAGGGTGACATTGGGACTGATCTCTAATCTCTGTTTTCAGTTTTCTTTCAATCCAAACATTGTTAGATATTTTTTTGTTGGATCATTTTCTTCATAATATTTCTTTGCAAAATTATAAGCACCGTTGACCCATTGCTGGTATTCATTATCGTCCATTTCTGAACATTTATTAAGTACTTCAATAAACTTGTCTTTATTCACCAATGCAATATCCCATCCCGCTTTTTTGGCTTCTAAATTTTTCCAGGGAGTTTTATTGCTGATAATAACTGGTGTGCCGGAGCTAAATGCTTCATAAATAGCGTGCCCGAAATTTTCTCCAAGTGTTGGAAGTATAAAAAAATCATAATTACTAATAATTTCATATACTTTATGATTAGGCACATCACCTTTAAAATTAAAATGTATATTCTCTAAACTTTTTACTTTTGTCAAAAATGCATTCCAATAAGATTCATCT
>JBBQSH010000129.1:0-10118 GCA_038214015.1 Ignavibacteriales bacterium
TTTTAAAAAGTATAAACACTTTTATTATGATAGCAATAATCCAAACGGACTTAGAACAAACCGAATAATGGATCTTCATTTTGATAATGATGGAAGATTGTGGATTGCAACTTTTGGCGGCGGTTTAACACGGTTAACAAAATCAATAAAAGATTCTAAAGAAATTTTTTCTTTTGAAACTTTACTTCAGGGAGTAAATGAATTCTCGCTTTCCGATAATAAACTGCTCAATATATTTGAAGACTCAGAAAATAATATCTGGATTGGTTCTTACTACGGTGGTTTAATCCTCATCCCAAGCGATCAAACAAAACTGCCTTTTGGTAAAGCCAAAATAAATTGTCAGCGCTGCCCGATGTCAGCAAGTATTTTAAGTCGTAATACTGTAATGGCTTTTGCAGAGGATAAAGAAAATTATTTGTGGATTGGAACTTTTGGCGGTGGACTTATACGATATGATCACAACAAAAATGAATCATTACATTTCTTTAATGATCCATTCAATCAAAATTCGCTGGGCGATAATGATGTTCTATCACTTTGCACAGATCGTTCCGGAATAATTTGGGCGGGCTCACATCTCGGAGCGGGCATCACAAAAATCTATAAAAATAATGCACGGTTTAATCACGTTAAACATGAGCCAAGAAATCAGAACACGCTTAATGATGATGTGGTTTGGGCGATTTATAAAGACAAGGAAAATATTCTATGGATAGGAACATATAAGGGCGGCGTTAATATTTATGATGCTGCGTCAAATAGTTTTTCTTATATCAACAATTCGGAAAAGAATAAATCAATCAGCAGTAACCATGTTAGAGCTATTGAAGAAGATACTTATGGCAATTTGTGGATCGGCACTTATGATGGCGGATTAAACCTCATTAACAAAAAAACTTATAAGACAATTATTTATAAAAATAATCCTGCCGATCCTTTAAGCATTGGTGGAAATCAAGTTCAGGATATTTTAATAGAATCAGATAGTGTTTATTGGATTGCAACTTTTGGCGGCGGTTTAAACAAAGTTGTTGTTAAAGGTAATCCGCTAAATCAAAAGTTGAGGTTTGAAAAATTTAAGTATAAAAAGGATGATCAAAAATCAATCAGTGATAACCGTGTTTATAAATTGTATCGTTCACGTGATGGCGTTTTTTGGATATGTACTTACGGCGGCGGATTGAATTCTTTTGATCCTATTACAAAAAAATTTAAAAGATATCCCATCAACTCCGGGCAGGATGATAAATTCAACATTCAAAATCTTATGACTATTCTTGAAGATTCAGATGGAATAATGTGGCTGGGATCTTATGGCGGCAGTTTAACAAGTTTTGATCGAAAGACCGAAAAGTTTAAAAGATATTCTTTTCAGGAAGGTTTAACCAGCGGTGTTGTTTATGGAATTCTAGAAGATGATTCAAAAAATCTTTGGATAAGCTCTGACAACGGAATTTTTAAGCTGAATCTTAAAACCAAAGAAATCAAACGTTACGATATTCAAGATGGTCTTCAGAGTTTAGAATACAGCGGTGGCGCTTACTTTAAGGATGCGGAAGGAAAATTATACTTTGGTGGTATAAATGGTTTCAACTATTTTGATCCTGCTACAATTAAATCTAATACTTATATTCCGCCAGTTGTTATAACTGCCGTTAAAGTTCTTAATGAGCATGTAAAAGGTGCTAGGAATGAATTGATTCTTGATTACAAGAAGAATTTTATCTCGTTTGAATTTTCTTCGTTAGATTTTTCTGATCCACAAGACAATCAGTATTCATTTATACTTGAAGGATTGCAAGATGAATGGCAGTTAACTGAATCATCATCACGAATTGCAACATACACCGATCTAAGACCGGGCACTTATACATTTAAAGTACGCGGTTCAAATAGTGATGGCGTTTGGAACGAGAATTATGCTTCAATTAAAATTAAAATCTTGTATCCATTCTGGGAAACATGGTGGTTTATCACACTTATGATAATGATGTTAGCAGTTTTTATATACTACCTTGGCACAACTAGGACTAAAAACTTGCTTGCAATTGAAAAATTAAAATCTAAACTTGCCGCCGATTTACATGATAACATTGGTTCTGGTTTAACTGAGATTTCTATTTTAAGTGAAGTTGCATCAAGAAAAAATAATTCTGAACAAAAAATATCCGGCGGCGAACTAAATAAAATCAGTGACATCTCCAGACAGCTAGTTGATAATATGAGTGATATTGTTTGGGTCGTAAATCCAAGCCGTGATTCGTTACATGATTTGATTCTCCGTTTAAAAGATAATTATAGTGAATTACTTAGCTCATTAGGAATTTCATTCAAATCAAAAAATCTTGAATCGCTGAAAGACGTAAAACTTCCTATGGATGTAAAACAAAATCTTTATTTGATATTTAAGGAAGCAATAAATAATTCTATAAAACACAGTAACTGTAAGCAGATTACACTTGAATCAAATTTAAGAAATGATGTTTTAGAAATTTCCTTAAGTGATGATGGAAATGGATTTGATGAAACTAAAATTTCTAAAGGTAACGGATTAAAGAATATGGAAAACAGAGCCGCTCAAATAAAAGGAAGAATTAAAATTAAATCATCTGCGAATACCGGAACTTCAATTAGGTTTATTGGTAAATCCGGTACAACTAGTAAACTTAAAGTGTTGTTTAAAAAATGATTAATGTAGCTATAGTTGAAGATAACAATACAATTAGGGATGGGCTTGCAGCATTAATAAATGGAACAGAGGGTTATAAATGCATCGGTGCATTTGGGGATGTAGAATCCTTTTTACCCAAGATCAGTTCACTCCCAATAAACGTTGTGCTTATGGATATTGGTTTACCTGGTATGAATGGAATTGAAGGAGCAAAATCTGCAGTAATAAAAAATCCCAATCTTAGCATCCTTATGTTAACAATTTATGAAGAAAGTGAATTTGTATTTGATGCTTTGTGCGCCGGTGCTTGTGGATATCTTGTAAAAAAAACACCTCCCGCAAGATTACTTGAAGCAATAAAAGATGCTAATGACGGCGGTTCACCAATGAGTTCCAGAATTGCGCGGCAGGTAATAACTGCTTTTAAAGAAGGCAAAAGTATTACTCATCAAACTCAAAATTATGATTTAAGTGATAGAGAAATTAGTGTGCTAAACCTTTTATCGGATGGATATAACTACCAGGAAATAGCAGAAACATTATTTATTGCAGTTGATACAGTCCGCCATCACATCAGAAACATATACAAAAAACTCCACGTTCATTCACAATCCGAAGCAGTTGCAAAAGCAATAAGAAAGAAAATTATATAGATTTAACTAAAATTATCTACTATGGTCATTGCGAGTTACCAATAAAATCGTTGCTTTTATTTATCAAAAGAATGACCAAATTGTCATTGCGATGGCGATTAGCCGAAGCAATCTCCACTTAATTATCTGAGATTGCTTCACCCACTAAACCTGCCTGCGGTAGGCAGGGTGGGATTCGCAATGACGATACAAAACAACCCTGCATAATCGTGCAGTATTCAAAACATTATAATTCCCCTCAACTAAAAAACCGCATATATATGCTGTTGCGCACCTATCAATAATTTTGCACTTTTATCCCAGAAATCAACCTAAAAATATTTTAATCAATAATTAAAATTAAGCCGAAGTTCAAAATAGGTTCGTTAAAAAAATATGAGGAGGATGACATGGAAAATTTCATATTTCCAAAAACAATTTCTAATCCATTAGCCGATCTCATAAGTGATGAGATTTGGGATTTACTAAACAGCCGTGGGTTAATTAATGACCGCTCGGTAAAGGATTATATTATTCGAAGACGATTTAAAACATTACGTTCTCAAAAAATTAGAACCGGTGATGCGATTGACACACTAAGGGCAGAATATCCTTATCTTCAATTTGATACGATTAGAAAGATAGTGCATAACCCTCCAAAACAGATAAGTAGATCATAGAACTTTTGAGGATTTTGCCCTAACCCGTCCCGATTAAAAATTGGGACGGGTTTTTTGTTTTAAAATCTTTGTTCAATCATTATAAATTCTAAATAAAAATTTTCTCACCAATCTTTCAATCATTAAATATTTTAATCTTTAAATTTTTTAATTCCAGCATTTCAACTAATGACAAGCAATGGCTACGAATGACCAATACTCTATGCGCTTTGCCCTCTGCCTTATGCAATTCCATCAACCATAAAACATTAACCATCATACATTTTTATTCTTCCCCGCCATATTTATCGCCTTAAATTTTTACATTAAGATAATAATGTTCTCAGGCATATTACAATTTTACTTAGTGTAATATTTTTTTTTGCAAAATATTAAAGATTGGCGATGGAATAATCCTTGCTGTTATTAACTCAATACATAAACAAAAATTATTTATAGAAATACTTCCCCCTGTGTTGAATAAAGCAGTTTTATTTTTTACGTTTGTTCAGGAAAATATCTGTTACAAAATTTTAAGGGATAATTTTGAAAGCTGAATATAAAAATTTCTGGCACTCCGTCACGGCGGATATTAACTCTCCCTGTTTCTTTGCAATTTCGAGAGAATCTGGAGTTTTTTCTCCTATGTCTTCTCACTCAATTAAAAAACTATTTTCCTTTACCCAACATTTACAAATATTAACCTAAGACAAGGCAGGGATAATCCAATGAAAAAAACAATTGTACTCTTTTTCTTTTTTATATCCATCGATTTACTTGCCCAGGAAGGTTTTTATCTTCTTACCACAATGAGTGGTGACTCAGTTGGTGACCAGTTTAGCGTTGTTAGCCATCTTGGCGATATAAACGCAGATGGCTTTGACGACGTTATAGTAGGTGCACCAGGCGGCGATTATGCAAAACTTTTCTTTGGTGGTGCAGTTTTCGATACCATCCCCGACTTGATTTTTAGAGACTATAAACAATTAAACTGCCAATTTGGTTGTTCAATTGCGGGCGATGGTGATGTAAACGGTGATGGCTATCCTGACATAATAATTGGTGCCAGTTCAACCTGGATTGGTCCATCTTTTCCGTATCAAATTATGACGACTGGAGCAGCGTATGTTTACTTTGGAGGACCAACAATAGATACAACCGCTGATCTTAAACTTATAGTTGGTGATTGGGTAGCTTCTACTGGTTGGTATTATGAATTCGGAAGTTCTGTTGCTATGCCTGGGGACTTAAATAGAGATGGTTACGAAGACTTTGCAATTGGTGCCCCTAATGATGATTATGATGCACACGGTAGAGTATATATATACTATGGTGGCCCACACTTAGATGATCAGTGGGATATTATACTCGAAGGAGAGGAGGTTTTTGATAATTTCGGTTTTTCACTTTCAGCTGTAGGCGATATGAATAATGATGGATTTGATGATGTACTTATTGGTGCTCCTATGTCCAACAATACTGTACCAAATAAAATCTATCAAGGTGGTAAAGCGTATCTGGTTTACGGAGGAAATGAGATAAATCTTAATAATTCAATTGAGTTTATAGGGGATACAAACTCATATGGTTATGGTAGATCTATATATGGGCTTGGTGATGTAAATGGTGACTCTATTAGTGATCTTGGTATAATGGGAGGTCAGTATTTTAAAATTATATCAGGCAGCACTGACAATATTCTTTTAGAAATATCAAGGGCTAACAATTGGTTTGGAAATTATCTAAGTATATGTAGTGGTGATATTAATAATGATAATTATAACGATATAATTATTAGTCTTGAAGATACCTCTAATGACTACGCGGGTAGGATGGAGGTATATTTAGGAGGGGCCATCCTAAATTCATTCCCAAATTATTTCGTTGAAGGGAATCAGCCGCAAATAGGTTTAGGTTCATCGATAGCTTTGATTGGGGATATAAATAATGATAATAAACCAGATATTGGACTTGGAGAATGGTACACAGGTTGGCCCGATACAATTGGTATTAGAAAAACATTTATTTACTCTTTTGGCTATCCAGATAATATCAATGAGGAAAATAATAGTCTGTTAGTGGATTATAAACTACATCAAAACTATCCTAATCCTTTTAATTCTTCTACCATCATCAAGTATTCAATCCCAAAACAAGAACAAGTAACAATAAAGATATATGATCTTTTAGGCAGACTTATTACAACTTTGGTTGATGTTGAAAATAATGTTGGTCAGCATCAGGTCGAATTTCATACCGATAAACTATCAAGTGGAGTTTATTTTTATCAGCTAATTGCTGGTAATGTTATCATAACCAATAAATTAATGCTTTTAAAATAGGAGTATATGTTTATGAATTTAGATCGTTCACCACCAAAAAAATATTAGCCCCCTTTAACAATATCCTCTTTAGGTCTCCGGCAAGAGAATCATCAAAGGAATAATGTTTCCAGAGGGCTTTTTATTTGCAAAGTATTCTTTTTAGAAAATATTTCCTAAAACAAAATTAACAAAAAGGAAACAAATATTATGAAAAATTTGCAGTGTATTTTACTGTTGATGCTTGCCTTTATAATACAAACAACTACCTTTGGGCAGGTGTCTCATTCAATTAGTTTTTCACAAAATGATGTGCAGTATTCAAAACATTATAATTCCCCTCAACTAAAAAACCGCATATATATGCTGTTGCGCACCTATCAATAATTTTGCACTTTTATCCCAGAAATCAACCTAAAAATATTTTAACCAATAATTAAAATTAAGCCGGAGTTCAAAATAGGTTCGTTAAAAAAATATGAGGAGGATGACATGGAAAATTTCATATTTCCAAAAACAATTTCTAATCCATTAGCCGATCTTATAAGCGATGAGATTTATGAATTACTTAACAGCCGCGGTTTAATTAATGACCGTTCAGTTAGAGATTACATAATTAGAAGAAGATTTAAATCTTTGCGCTCTCAAAAAATTAGAACTGGCGATGCGATTGACACACTAAGGGCAGAATATCCTTATCTTCAATTTGATACGATTAGGAAGATAGTGCATAACCCTCCAAAACAGATAAGTAGATCATAGATCTTAAAAGGAATTCTACCCTCGCCCGTCCTGATAAAAAATTGGGACGGGATTTTTTTATGTTTTTTTTATTTATTATACAACACAGTTTAACACCATTTTTGTCAGCTTAAATTTTTACAACAGGTAAATTTTATTTCTTAAATTATTTCCTTTTTACCTCTGCTAATAAAATTCTTGAAATAAACTAAATAAATTTATAGGAATGATATTTGCAACTATTAAATTTATTAGTCAGCAAGAATTATTTGTATAAATATTTCTTGTCATATTGAATTAGATACTTTCTTTCTGTACGTTTCTTTTGTTAATAATCTGTTTCACATATTTTGGGTAAAATTATGTTAGAGCAGCATAAAAATTTCTGGCACGATCTTTATTTATCTATCTATCTATCTATCTATCTATCTATCTATCTGCAATTTTTGTTTGGGTGGAGAGATGCTACTAAAAATATCTTTTAATTTTGCTTTTATCCCACTTTTTTTAACCAAAATAAATTTGTCACTTGCTGTTGTTTCACAATTAACACAACATCGTTTACTTAAAAGTCTAAAGGCAACTTTATGAAACCACTATTTAAATTATTTTTTCTTTTTCAATTGCTTCTCTTTTCTAATTTATACTCAATAGTTACTAATGCACAACCTCTAAACAAACCTTTAGAGGAGTATTTAGGAATGTTTTCATTACCATTAGAAGTGGGAAATTTATGGAATTACAGAAATGGTTATCTGCAACCCGAAATTAAGCAATCTATCATTGATACATTGACTATAGAGGGTAATAAATATTACTTAAAGAAGTATCAGTACAGTTCAGGATATTCGGAGGCTTATGAATATCTTAGATTAAAAGAAGATGGGTACTACGCATCGCGTGTTTTAGATAGTAATCTTACTGCATTTAATAACGAGGATTATATATATTATAAAAAAAATGCAATAGTAGGGGATGTTTGGCATCAAGAAGATGAGAGGGGTGTGATCTGGTATCATATAGTTTTAGACTCAGTTCAAGTGGCATCGTTCTGGGGTAGTTTTTTACCCGTTAAAGTTGTGGAAATTACTGATAGCAGTTTAACAAGATATTGGGAATACTGGTCAGAGGAATTTGGATTAGTTCAACAGCAAAATGCAGATATAGGATCTGGTGGCTGGTCATTACTCTGGGGCTGCTATATAAATGGGCAGCGATATGGCGATACAGTTCTGGTTTCTGTTGAAGATGAAAACCCAAATTTTCCTGCTGATTTTAAATTGCATCAAAATTATCCTAATCCTTTTAATTCAACCACGATTATTAATTATGAAATTTCTAAATCTTCTTTTGTTTCAATAATTGTTTACGATGTCTTAGGTGATGAGATTATAAAATTAGTAAGTGAAACAAAAACACCCGGCAAATACCAGGTTGCATTTGATGTTAACAACTTTAATAGAACACTTTCAACAGGGGTTTATTTCTACAAAATATTCTTAGATCAAAAACAGCAAACAAGAAAAATGATTTATTTAAAATAAATTTTGGAGTTAAAGAATTTTAACCCATAAGAAAATTATGGAAGGCTTAATATGAAATCGACTTTGAATTATTATTTAATTTTCTTCTTAATATTATTTACAAGTTTTTCTTTTTTCTCTACTAATGCACAAATATTAAACAAGCCTCTAGATGTGAATTTAGGTAGTTTCGTATTCCCTTTAGAAATTGGAAATGTTTGGAACTACAGAAATGGTTATTTCCAGCCTGATATGAAATTATCAATAATTGACACAACAAGAATTGGGGGAGAAAAGTATTATTTAAAGAATTATCAAACTCCAAGCGGTTATTTCGATGCTTTCCAGTATCTAAGGTTACGTGAAGACGGATACTTTGTATCTCGCGTTTTAGATAGTAATCTTACATTTTTCCCTAATGAGGATTATTTATTTTATAAGAAAAATGCAAATGTTGGAGATATGTGGTGTCAAGAAGATAGACTGGGAATAATATGGTATCATATAGTCTTGGATACAATTCAAGTATCATCATTGTGGGGCACTTTTTTACCTGTAAAAGTTGTTGAGATTACAGATAGTAGTTTAACAAGATACTGGGAATATTGGTCAGAGGAGTTTGGATTAGTCCGCCAACAAAATTCGGATTTATGGTCAGGCGGTTGGTCATTGCTCTGGGGGTGTTTTATAAATGGCCAGCAATATGGCGATACTGTCCTGGTTTTTGTTGATGATGAACAACAAAACCATCCAACTGACTTTAAATTATTTCAGAATTATCCTAACCCTTTTAATTCCTCTACAATTATATCTTATGAAATTTCCATCTCATCTTTTGTTTCAATAATTGTTCACGATGTTTTGGGTAATGAAATTGTTCAACTTGTCAATGAAATTAAATCCCCTGGAAAATATCAGGTTACTTTTGATGTAACTAAAATTAATAAAACACTTTCAACAGCGATTTATTTCTACAAAATATTCTTAGACAAAAAACAGCAAACTAAAAAAATGATTTATCTTAAATAACTACTGGAGGTTAGAGCAAAATTGGTTTTAAACTAAAGGAACGGTGCGGGCAACACCGTTCCGGAAATACAGATGATATTAGGCTGCTCACCTAACATTATAGTACAAAGAATCATCTGTGCTTCTAAAATAACAATTTGCCTCAACAATTATATTATAATTTATGAGGTACAAAATGAAGATCTTCAAAATAACCTTGATGTTATTTTTCAGTTTTTTTGTCATTCCACTCTATCCGCAGTTTAATGATATTGTTTGCGGCTCTTCATCTACTAAAGGAGACAGTCCTATATATTCGACAATAGGTGGAAAATTTAAGCCTTCAGCAAATGCAAGCGGGCAGTTTTTTAGAGTTTTATTTGTATTTGCACAGTTTCAAAGTGACAATGAAACTATCCCTGGTTGGCCCAAAGGTTCACTTCCTGATTGGGCTTCAACTGTAATTGATAATGTTCCAGCTGCTTCTTACCGTCAATATACATTATCAGATTATTTTAAAAGAATGTCTAAAGGACAATTTGATTTTATTGGTGATATTT
>JBBQSH010000130.1:0-10068 GCA_038214015.1 Ignavibacteriales bacterium
CTTTTTAATTTCACTTGTTGTTTCATTCTGCTGGAAAGAACTTCTTTCAACCATAATGTTCAACAGAACATAATCAATACCATTTTCTTTATAAACATGAGGTACAACTTCAATGATTGTTCCTGTAGGATAGAATTTTTCAATTGTATTACCGGCAAAGTCCCTTGTTTGAATAGAGAAATCTGAACCCACCTGAATTCTACCTTGTTTTTTATCTCTAACAACAATGTTTGGGGAGGATATGATTTCTCCAAGACCCTCACGTTCAAAAAATCTAAACATTGCTGTTGCCTGTCCGTAAAAATCTCCAAGTTTAAAATCACCCATACCAGACAAGTTAAATTGAGAAGGTTGAACCTGTGTACCTGCTTGAGATTGAACTTGAGAATTCATCTCAGACCCTAAATTTAAACCATTTTGTGAAAGCAAGACTTTCCAATCCATTCCTATTTCTTTTGTCTTGGCAACATCTACTTCAAAAAAGACTGCAGAAATTTTAACTTCTCTTGAATCAACAGAAGCATAAATGTCTTCAGGTTTAACTTCTTCACCCTGCACACGCTTTACAACAATAACGTCTTCTTTTTCTTCAATAAGAAATCCATTGTACTGGACTATCATAAAAAGGGCTTTATCATAAGGCATGCTTTCTACTTCAAAACCAATTGGATTATCTGAAGTTACTGTCGATACAATTCTTTTACCCGTTGTACTTTCGCTTACCTTGCTTAACAAAGCTATTGCCTCGTTAAATGGAAGTGTTTGCGACATTGTTACCAGTTCATCGGGATTATTATAATCTTTAAGTCGTCTTTCCCAATACTTCTGCGGAAAGATGTTTCCGATAAACATAAAAATTAAAAGCAGTGAGTATATAACTGTTTTCATATTATTTCTCATTTGTTTTCTTTTTTAAATTCTGATCGATCTAATTCAAGATCCATTTTTTCAATTATTCCACCCTTATTAAGAATAAAACTTACTCTGCTGTTTTGGTAATCTATCTTAGTCAGGTAACCTAAATAAACCTGTTCGCCTTCCCATATCAAATAAGTGTTTCCCTTACTATCAGCAATGAAAGCACCTTCCGGAATAAGAGCAAGCAGATTAGCACCCTGCACGTCAAGTAACTCATCTACGTTAGGAGGAATTTCGTTTCTAATAAGCGGATAGAATGCATCATACAAAGTTGGGCCGCCTAAATTATTTTCTACATATGTTGCCGGGGCAAAACGATTATCTGAAGAAAAATATGATTTTGCATTTAAAGTGAAGTTAACAAGGTAAACAGGAACTTCATCAGCCTTAGTCTGAACTAAATTGCCTAAGCTAACGCTTGTTACCTTTTTTAGTTCCTTGCTGTTTTCTATTGCGAATATAAGATTGTAAACTTCGTTAAAGTAACCGAAGCCCGTAAGTTTATACTCGTGATAGAAAAATTCCTTTTCCTGTTTTTGTTCAAGAAATTCAATATTTACCTGGGCTTTATCAGAAAATCCATTAGTAATATTATTTACAAAGTTGTAAAACTTAATGGATGATAAATTCTGCGGTATATTAAATTCCCGGTTAGCAAGAATAGAATCAAGACGATTGGATTGAACCAAAAGATCCTGATATTGTGCCAGCAATTCTTGCGGGTCTAATGCTTTTGACTGAAGTTCCTGTAACTTTTCTCTCTTTTCATCCAAAGCTTTATTCTGAACAAAATAAAGATATGCACCTCCTGCAATGAGGATTATAAAAAGAAGAGCCAGTAAAACTAAAGTGCTTCGTAATTTTTTATTCATTTTTTATTCTGATATGAAGTAATATCAAATGTTAAATTATATTTATAAGCGTTCTTTTCTCTAAGTGCTTCATTCATCATACTGTTAAGTCTTGAATTTTCTAAACTGTAAGCCATATCAGTAGGAGAGTACTTTGAAAGTGAGTAGCCTTCAATCTTAATAGTATTGGTATTATCCCTAACAATATTAGATATCCAGATATTCTGTTTACCACCGCAAAAACCAGCAACGTCTTTAAGTACAGATTTCCATACACCTGTACCAACAGCGGCAGAATCCAGGATAGATTGTGTTTGACCGAAACTGCTAATCTTACCTTCAATCTCAGCAATTTTGCTCAATGTTTCCTGGTTTTGTCTGATGATTATCTGCTTTTGTTTTATTTCTTCATCAAGTCTGGAGATCTCATTGGTATTCTGCATTGCCTTTAGCGTAAAGAGGAAAGCAGCAATAAATAAAAACGGAAGAACTGCAAAACTATGCCAGGAAAGCTGAAATAATTTTTGTTCTTCAGAAATATATTTTGGTAATAGGTTAATACCTTTGTGTTCTTTTGCCAATTCATCAAAATACTCTGTGGCAACGGCAAGAGGAACGCTATAAGAAGAAAATTTAGCTTTTGTTTCTTCATCAATCTGTGAAATATCTACATCATCAAACTCTAATCTGCTTACATTAGCTTCCGGAAATGTTCCATAGAAGGAAAGAATCAAGTTTTCAGAATCATCTTCACCGCAAACAATAATATTATCTAAAGAAGTTACTCCTCCGTTTTCCATTTCGAGTAATATCTTTGAGAAATAAACATCGTAAGTGTGAAGGTTAGTTGTTCCTATATCAATCGTAGTTCCAATGTGCTTAAGCTTTCTGCCTTGCAAGAAAATAAGCTTGCTGTATTCTTTACCAATGTAAACAATTAAGCTCTGGTCATCAGGAAAGAATTTTTTTCGCTTAGCAACATAATAGGCTAATGCAGTATCAGCACTTTTAATAGTGGGAATTTTGAAAAACTTCTTACCGAAATATCCGGCTAAGTTGTCCGTAAGATTAACACAGGCAACAGGTCCGTCTAAAAAAGCAGATAATAAAGATCCGTCAGAAAGCTCAATAAAATCCATGCTTTCTTTTTCTATGTTCACACCCTTTGACTGACGGATATCAGAAAGAATTTCATCGAGCAATTTATTGCCCTTTAAATCTTTCTTTCCATCATAAGTGTGATAATAAATTGCGGGTTCAGTTAATGCAGGAATAAACTCAAGTTTATTTAAGTTCACTCCTTTTAATGCTGCACCAATAGAACTAATACTCGGTGCATCAAGATCTTGACTAAGTGAAGTTTCTTTAGAATCAACATTTTCCAGTTGAAGTCCTTCACCTTCCAGATTAAACCCTGCGGTTGGCTGTAAATTAGAAGTTGAAGAAACCACATCAACAGATGCAGTACTCACAACTTGTAATCTGCTGCCGATTTTTTCCTGGTTAACGACAGCAAGTTTGGTATCGTTACCCTCGCAATAAATGCAGGCTATTGTTTTCATAATTTAGGCCGCCAATATTTGCTGAATTCTTGTTTTATTATTCGCATAAGTAATTGCCGTTTCTAATGAAATTTTCTTTGCAAGATACAAACGTTTTAGGTCTTGTTCCATAGTTAGCATACCTTGTGCACCACCTTGATTAATCATCATATAGATCTCACTTGTATTATTATTTTTAATCGCAGCTTTTACGCTTGGAGTAACAAGCAAAACCTCTTTTGCCATCACGCGCTTTCCATCAAGACTTGGAACAAGTTTTTGTGATACTATAGATATTAAAACGTCTGCAAGTCTGTTTCTAACTCGTTCCTGTTCAGCAGGATCACACTCTGCAATTATTCTATCTATAGATTCAACAGCAGATGACGTGTGAAGAGTAGAAAAAACTTTATGCCCCGTATCTGTTACTTCTAAAGCAACCATTATAGTTTCCGGATCTCTCATCTCACCCACTACAATAATATCAGGATCCTGACGCAATGCCTGAACGATTCCTTCTTTAAACGAATTCACATCTCTCCCAACTTCTCTATGCTTGATTAACGAAACATTGGAAGTATGAACAAATTCTACAGGTGCTGCAACTATTATAATATGGCAGGGATCTATTTTATTGTGATGGTCTATGATGGAGTCTAAAGTTGTAGATTTACCGGAGCCAGTGATTCCGGTAATTAGTGATAAGCCAAACTTTATATAACCATGACTTAATGCACGAACGATATTAGGATGAAAATCTAGAGAAGATAAAGGTCTGATTATCTGGTTTATTGCTCTCATATTTAAAGTAAGAGTATCAAGATCAAAATAAGCATCAGATCTAAATCTGACATTTGCATTTCTTCTTTCATAAAGGAACGTATAACTAAAATCAAGATTACGTTTCTTCGCAAGCTGCTCTCTTTGATTAATATTAAGAAGATTAATAATTATAACCGCCGATTCATCACTTGAAAACTGACCAATTTCCTTAACACGTTCTTTATTTCCATAAATTCGCATCCAGACATAGCCGACGTTACCATGTCCGCCAATTTCAATATCAGAAGCTTCCTTCTCAATCATATTAGTAAGAAGCTTATTGTAAAACTTTCTAAGTAAAAGTCGTTCGTTTTCTTTTAGCTTATCGATGTTATCAAGAATATAATGAACTCTATCCGGGCCAAAAATTGCCGCAGGAATAGTTTTGCAAAAATTCTCTACTATTTTTTTCTCTTCTGCAGTGTTCAATTTAAATCCTTTAAAAATGTAATGTTCCACTATATGTTAGATAAAACTATACCAGCATATAAGAAACTGTTTTTTGATTAAAACAGTAACATTTATCTCTTTTTGATATAAATGTTAAGTAAAAATTACAGTTCAGTAAAAAATTTTACGATTCACTTGTGCCTGCAAGTACTTCTTCAATTGAAGTAAGACCCATCTTAACTTTTTCTAAACCAGCTTCCCTTAATGTGAGTGATCCATCTTTTTTTGCCTGCAATTTTAAACTTTCTTCATCAACGTCACTACCAGCTCTAACTATAAGTTGTCTTAATTCCTTTGTAAAATAAAGGGCCTCGTGTATTGCAAGTCTTCCCTTATACCCGGTTCCGTTACATTCATCGCATCCCGCAGCTTCATAAATTGTAAAATTTCTCCACTCAGCAATATTTAATTCTGCAGCTTCCATTAGTCCTTCATCAAAATTTACAACTCTTTTTTTACACTTTGGACATAGTCTTCTAACCAACCTCTGTGCCACGATAAGATTAATTGCATAAGCAATTAGAAAAGGCTCTATCCCCATCTTAAATAATCTTGACACAGCACTCGGTGCATCATTTGTGTGAAGTGTAGAAAAAGTTAAGTGACCGGTGTTAGCAAGTTTAATCGCAATCTCAGCTGTTTCTTTATCTCTCATCTCACCAACAAGAACAATATCAGGATCATGTCGTAAAATAGATCTGATAGCTTGTTCAAAATTCATTTTGTAACCAATCTTAAGCTGTCTGGCGCCTTCAATAACATACTCTACCGGATCTTCAACAGTAAGTACATTTACTTCTGGTGATATTACCTGATAAAGTGCTGCAACTAGTGTAGTACTTTTACCGCTTCCTGTTGGTCCCGTTAAGATAACCATACCTTGCGGCTGGTTAATAGCTTTTTCAAAAGCTTTTCTTGCAGTACCGGCAAGTCCAAGTTTATCAAGATCTCTAATAACTTTTCTATCATCAAGAATTCTTATTACAACAGTTTCAAATTTGTTTTTAAGTTCCGTACCGACCATCGGTAAAATAGATACTCTGAATCTTATAATAATATTATCAATTTCCCTTTGAATAAAACCATCCTGCGCCATCTCTCTTTCAAATCTATCCATTCCCCTTGCACGATCTTTAACAACTGCAACTACTGCTTCCGGAAGTGTGCCCTCCTGAACATACCAGGTCTGCAAGTTTCCATCGAGACGGAACATTACATGTGTTTTATTTCCTGATCGTGGAATAAAATGAATATCACTTGCGCCTTTTCTGACTCCTTCAACCAAAGCACCTTCAACAAGATTTATCAGAGCACTTTTATTAATCTCAGCGTCAAGTTCTTGTTCATCTAATGAAGCATCTTCCCGTTCATCGGTATCCATCTGGAGATTATCTTCCATCGCTTTAAGAAATTCATTTTCGGGAGGAAGAATAATGTCAATAAGTTTGTCGTAGTCGTGTTTTTTTATGAAGATAACTTCATACTTCTTGGCATTTAAACCGAAGGCAATCTTAGGAATGTTTCTATCGGTAGGATCAATTGCCGCTATGATAAGCTTATCTTTATTCCGCTCATCGAACATAAATGGAATAATTTTATGCTGAAGAATTAACTGCTTAAGTCCTTCACCATTACTCGTAATCATACTCTTTATGGATTCAAGTCTGCTCTCAGGAACTTCTTCGGGACGGGTTTCTAATTCACGAAACGCATAGAGGATGGCAACTTCACGGAATATAACATCATGATCGTATCCAAAATCCTGTACTAATATCTGCGCAAGATTTCTTTTGATTTTACTTTTATCATTTGCTTTAGCAGCAATTGCTTTCTCGAGCATTGGTCCATCAATTATCCCTTTCTTAAAAAGAAGATAACCAATCTTGTCTGTCATCTCGAGGTTTGTATCAATCATTCAATAAAAATTTTTTTGTTATTTGTAACTTAGTAAAAAAAATATTGTGTTTAAATTAAAACATTTAATTGATTAAAAACTTTTTCAAATCAATTTGCTATTCTTATTCGAATTTCAGAAGAAGAACTCACCCTATATCCCTCTCTTAGAAAGAGAGGGCCTCTTAAAATTTTTTTCCCTTTTGTTTCTAAGGGACAGGTCAGGAGCAGAGCTCAAATACATTCTTAAACTTTCCTTCACACCCTTGAATTTATTTTCAACCTCATCATTTTTAAATCTAATTACATTTAATACTAATGCTTTTAATGTTTTTGTCCTCTGTTCATCTTCTTTAAGCTTATAATTATGAATTACTCCATCCAATTCTATTATAAGGCTTTTCTCAAAGCAAAAGAAATCAGCTACAAAAAAAGTTTCTTTTCCAGTTATATCATGGAAGAATGGAAACTGTCTTACAAATTTCAAATTAAGAAGTTTTCTATTTCTAACCGCCTCCCAGAATATTTGCTCTGCGTTTGTTTGTCTTTTTCTTAAATCACGGCAAATACTTTTTGCGATACCGATCAATTCTCTTTCTTTGTTAAGGCTCATTCCTTAATTAACCATTTATTTTTTAATTTAAAAAAAGAGTTTACCCTTAATCTAAAACACTACTCCCCTTCTATTTCTAAGAGAAGGGGGAGGGGGATGAGTTAAAATGAATTTAAATCACCATAATCCTACGCCACATCATCTTGGACTATATGTGTGTTAGATGCTGTACCCGGTGTCTTTGGTCTTACAGTTGCAGTTTCTGCTGAAACCAACGTTAATAAAATCATAACAACCATAATAAACATGGCAATACCGACCTGTATTAGTTCTATCAGATTTTTTAACTTGTAAACAGTTTCAGTTTCATAATAATTTGCTAACTGTAATGCTGTGTTTTTAATTGTTCCTGTTTCCTCACCCGAGTGAAATCTTGAAAGAGCGGTTTCCGTAAAGACACCACTTGCTTCAAATGCATCTGTAACACCAACACCTTTTTTAACCATAAGCGGTATTGCTACACTTTTAACCTTGTCTTCAAAGTAAGTGTTACCTGCCGCTTCCGCTGCAATTCTAATCGGTTCAATGCTCTCAGCAGACCCGCTGTAAAGAGTATAAAATACTCGGCAAAAAACTTCTATCAGAGTCTTATGAATCAGGGAACCCATTATAGGTAATTTTAAAACATACTGATCAATAATATATTTTCCTCTTTCGGTTTTTGAAAATTGCCAAAAAGCAATTGGTGGGATGATACAAAATGCCGCAACCAGATAGGGATTTTCCATTAAAAAATCACTTATCTTTAAGGTAAAAGCAGTCATCGGCGGTAATTCAACACCAAATCTAACAAATAATTTTGCAGTCTCAGGAAATATATATCCAACATAAAAGAGCACGGCCAGAAATAATACGAACACTGTGACCATTGGAGTAATCAATGCACTGCGCATATTTTTTTTAAATTCTTGTCGTCTTTCCAAAAATTTTGCAGTAGCTCTGTAAATTTCTGTCATATTACCGCTTTTTGAAGCTAGCCCGAGCATATAGGCAGTAAATTTTCCAAAAACATCCTGGTACTTTAGAAAAGTTGCCTGGCTATCGGCTCCCTTTTTTAGTTCGTTATTAATTTCTTTTAAGGTGTTTCTAAGGGTCTGATTTTGCGTATCATTTATAAGTAGAGTTAAAATTTCACCATAAGCTAATTTTTGTTCGAGTAGTTCAGCACTTATTTTTACGAAAGTGACTATTTCTTGAACAGGAGGTTTTGACTGATAGTCCAATAATTTTTTGTTAACTGAAACTACTTTGTAACCAAGCCGTGCTAATGCATCTTCCACTTCTTTTTTATTAAATGCTTTTTGCTCTCCACGAATTGGCTTATCATTACCCTTTTTAGCTTTGTATAGGAAGGTAGATCTTTTTTCTATCGTTAATATTTTTAATTGATTTTTTTCTGCAAGGCGCTGAATTTTTTTCTTGCCGTCAGAAGTTGTATCCGCAGTTAGGGTTCCTGATATTGATTGCCCATTAAGTTTTTGCGCAGTGAATTTATACTCTACCATTTCTTACTCTTAAATTATTGATCTTAAATTATTTTCCCTATTGTCAAATATAGTTCCAAACTTTTTGTTTGATTTTGCGTCATTTATGCACCTTCATTACGACTTTTAGGGTAATTATCAGCAGAAACGCTATTGTGATGTAAAAAATACTTACAGAATTTACTGGTGTCAATTCATTAAATCCCCTTGCCCACAATATGATGTTCGGCTCCTTCTGAACCTGTCTGCCGACAGAGTGTGTTGTAGAAGTCAACCATTGTCATTTCGGGCATAATAGTCAAAAAGTGTTGCTGAAATTTATATAAACAATTGAAATATATAAATTTACAGGAACAAAACTCAATGGTAGACGAGAATGATGAAAAAAAACATTGCCCTAAGTGCAACAGCAATGCAGTTAAATTATCTGGAAAGACTAAACAGGGAAAGCAAAGATATCAGTGCTTAAAGTGTAAGAGCACATATCTATGGAAACAAAAAAGGTCTATCGAACAACGGCGATACCGTTGGTTTACTCAGTGGATATTAGAAGGCTTAACAGTTAAACAGGTAGCAAAAATAAATAGCGTAAGCCCTTCAACGGTAAGCAGAGTAATCCAATATTGGTTAAATAAACAACCGCCAAAGATAAAGGACTTCGAAAAAGTAAAACATTTGATACTCGATGGTACATACATAAATCACCGAACAGGATTGTATGTAGTTATGGATGCAAAAGACCATAAGATCATATACGGCGATTACGGAGTAAGCGAAACAGGAAAGCACTTAAAAACATTTTATGAAATCTTGCAGCAAGAAGGACTAAATCCATTTTCAGCCACAGTAGACGGCTCTTTGCAGCAGATTAAGTATATAAAAGAAGCCTGGGAAGACTTGATAATACAAAGATGTTTAGTCCATATTCAAAGACAAGGATTAAGTTGGTTGAGGCAAAAGCCAAAGCGAATAGATGCAATGAAACTAAGAGATTTACTGTTACAGGTCTTATACATAAAAACAAAAGACCAGTCGGATAATTTTAAGAAGGGCTTTAAACTCTGGGAAGAAAGGTTCGGATTAGAATTATCCAGATCAACAAACAGAGGAAAAGTATTTAGTGATTTATTAAGAACAAGAAGTATGATAACCAATGCATTGCCAAATATGTTTAACTACTTAGATAACCCAGAGATATCTCGAACGACAAATGCTTTAGAAGGGTATTTTGGAAGACTTAAACAAAAATACAGAGTGCATAGAGGACTATCACCTATGAAAAGAAAAACTTATTTTAAGTGGTATCTTTATCTGAAACCAATTTAATTTTAGCAACACAAAATGACTATTATGCCCATTCCGAACCCCTATTTATCGGAGTGAGGAATCTGTTTTAATAATTCATAAGATTTCTCTCTTTGTTCGAAATGACAAAAAAAACAATTGTAAATTAAATGTAAAACCAGCTTTTGGCACTCTCAATGACTTTCTGTTAA
>JBBQSH010000131.1:0-10018 GCA_038214015.1 Ignavibacteriales bacterium
TGGTATAAAAAATCAATTGAGGTTGAGCCAGCAAACTCAGGTGGATATATCCGGCTTATGCGGTTATACGGATCTCAGTTTCTTAAGGAGAAAGAATTTGAGATTCATAATCTTGCCAAGAGATCAAATCTACTTTCTCCACAGGATAAATATGTAATGAACTTAGAGCTGGGCAGTATCTACCACCAGCAAGGAAATTATTCTGTTGCTTCTGAATGGTATAACAATGCAATTGAACTTGATCCATCAAGATTGAACGGTTACACTGCGTTAGGTTATCTTCAAATAGAAGCCGAGCAATTTGATTTGGCTTTTCAATCTCTTACCAAAGCAATTGAAGTTGCACCTGAATTATTTGATGGATATTGGGCTATGGCATGGCTGAATGAGCAACAGCAGGATTGGGATAAAGCGTTGCAATTTTATACCAAAACCCTTGGAAAACGAGTTGAATGGGAAAGTACTATAAGGGAGAAGATATCGGACATCTCCTTGAAACTAAATAATTATGAGGCAGCTGAAGAGGAATTATTACATATTTTAAAATCGGATTCATCAAATGAAATAATTTTTAATAAACTTTTGCGTTTGTTGGAGGATAGTAATAAATCAGAAAAAGAATTTGATTCATTACTAAATAAAATTTATAAACTTAATTTGGGCAGTGCATCATTTATATATAAAATTAGTACAGCATATTCTGAAAAGAAAAATTTCAATAAGGCAATTGAATTCCTCAAAAAGGCAATTGAAATTGATCCTTCTAACGATGTTTATTGGAACAATCTTGGATTATTATTTTATGATCAGAGGGATCATGAAAATGCAATTAAACAATATCAAAAAGCCATAGAACTAAAACCGGACTATGCTGTTTATCATGCCAACTTAGGTTTGTCATTAACATATTTAAAGAAGTGGGAAGAAGCTGAAAAGGCTTATAAAATAGCTATTGAGTTAAATCCGCAAAGTGATGTGTACTGGAATAATATTGGGCTTCTATATTATGATCAAAGGAAAGATGATGAAGCAATTAGATGTTATAAAAAAGCAATTGAGCTAAAACCAGATGCTGCCGTTTATTACTCTAATTCGGGTTTGTCTTTACGATTTCTGAAAAGATGGGAAGAGGCTGAACAAGCTTATAAAAAGGCAGTTGAATTAAATCCTAAGGATGATATTACCTGGAATGATTTTGGCCTCCTTTATTATGAACAGAAGAATGATATCGAAGCAATTAAGTGTTATCAAAAAGCAATTGATCTTAAACAAGACTATTCAGTTTATTACGCCAATTTAGGATTGTCTTTAAGATTTTTAAGTAGGTGGAATGAATCCGAACAAGCATACAAAAAAGCTATCCAACTTGATCCCGGTAATGAAGTTTATTGGAATAGTTTTGGATTGATGTATTACGATCAGAGGAATGATGTTGAAGCTATTAAGTGTTATCAAAAAGCTATCGAGCTAAAACCGGAAGTTGCAGTTTATCATGCAAACGTTGGCTATTCTTTGGGATTTTTAAATAGATGGGAAGAAGCTCTGTTATTTTATAAAAAGGCAATTGAATTAGATAATTTTAATTCTGACTACTACTACCGAATTGCTCTATGTTATCAGCAGTTAAATGATATAAATGGAGCCAAGGAAAATTTTGAAAAAGCAATTCAACTCGATCCACAGAATGATGTTTATCAGAACAGTCTTGGCATATTATACTTTAACCAAAATGATCACTCAAATGCGATTACACAATACCAGAAAGCCATAGAAATCAATCCATCTGTTTCGATTTATCACGCTAATGTGGGTTTTTCTTTAGGATTTCTAAAAAGGTGGGAGGAGGCAAAAAATTCGTATGCAAAAGCCATTGAACTTGAACCATCTTTTTCTGATCACTGGTATAAGCTTGGAATCTGCTGCCTACAATTAAACGAAAAGTATGGTGCTGAAAAAAATCTGTTGAAGGCTGTTGAATTGGAGCCGGGTAATGCGGTTTATTTAAATGAACTCGGGCAGGTTTACAGCAACTCAAAAGATTTTAAAAAAGCAGAACAGTATTTTTTAAAAGTAACAGAGAGTGATCCCCAAAATGATATTTATTGGAATAATCTTGGATTACTATTTTATGATCAGAGAGATGATGAGAATGCAATCAAATACTACAAAAAATCAATAGAACTAAATCCAGGTCTTGCAGTTTACCATTCTAACTTAGGATTATCTTTGCGATTTTTAAAAAGATTTGATGAATCAGAAAAAGCATTTAAAAAAGCGGTTGAACTTAATCCCAATGATGACGCATTATGGAATTATCTCGGCTTATTATTCTATGATCAGAAAGATGATGAAAATGCAATCATGTATTATAGGAAAGCAATTGAACTAAAACCTGATAATGCAGTTTATCATTCTAACCTCGCATTGTGCTTAAGATTTCTTCAAAGGTGGAAAGAATCAGAATCAGCGTATCGCAATGCAATCCAACTTGAACCTGGCATCTCGCAATACTATAATGATCTTGGAATAGTTTACTATGAACAAAAAGATTATAAGAATGCAATTGATTATTACAACAAAGCAATTGAGTTAGATCCGTACACCCCAGTCCAATATGAAAATCTTGCTTTATGTTATCAGGGAATGGGAGATTTAACTAAATCGCAATTAGCTTCTAAAAAAGCTGATGAATTAAAAATCGACAGTAATCTCAATATTAATTAATTGCTTCTCAGACAATCCATTTTATATAAAGGTAACGAATGAGAGTAATAGTATGAAATCATTTTTAACATTGCAGCTAAAGATAGATCTGTTTTGCTTAATCATAACATTTGCTTTTTTATCTGGTTGTCGGGTAACATTAGTACCTGATTATGATGATTCGATTTCGCAAGAGATTTTAGAAACCGCTAAACGTGTTGATAAGTTTTATCTTGATATGCTTGAAACCACAGTTAATGAAAATGGTAATAGAGCTTATAATAAGATGGTAGATTCTTATGTTGAAATTGAAATTGAATTATCTTCATTATTAAGTAAAAATAAAATTCGTCCGCTTAATGAAAATTCAATACGAATCTGTGAAATTACTTTGGAACTTTGGGTTAAGTATAAAGAAGAACATAAAGAAGATAATGAATTAAGCGACGGATTAGTAAAACTAAATCGTCTTACTTTCAGCGATTTATTCTATGCAATGCTGGTCGCAGAAAAAGCCAAAGAAATTATTTCTAATCCGCCAAAATAAGAAAGAAAGATTATATGAAATTTGATATTAATGAAGTAATTGCGGAAATGGGCGCTGCTGTAAAAGATGCTGTTGGAGAAAATTGGAATGAAGTTTTAGCAGTAACAAATCAATTTCTTCAAAGCAAGAAGGAAAGATTAGAGTTATTAGCGGAACTTAGAATAGCAGGCGACATTTCACGAAAGCGATTTGAATCCAGGTTGAAAGATGAAACGCTTATTGCTGAGGCTGAATTTCATTCAATTGCAGTCATATCAAAGGCAATAGCTCAAAAAGCAGCAAATGCGGCAATGGAAGTTTTGGAAAACGCTGTTAAGACTGCTATAAATCTTGCCAAATAAACGAACAACATCTATAGTAGTATAACTGCTTTTTAATAATTCAATACTGAAAAAGCTGTAAAAGACGAAAAATTTCCCTTCTGTTTGTTTTCTTTTCGATCCGCAAAAATGCAGTAGCTATTATGCAAAATTATTTTTCATTCAGATATGTTCAAATATAAACGTTGATCCCTTATAAATAGAGTAGTTAGTATTTGAGATTTTACAACTGGATAGATATTAAAAACTATATAGTAAGAAATAGTTGCTATCGCAAAACTCTTGATAATTATTTAATAAATTTTCATATATTCCTACTGTAAAAGCATTCTTTGTATTTGAGGCTTAAAAAATAAGGAGAGCTTGATGCACAAAAACATAGTTGTATTCTCTGATGGAACTGGACAGGAAGGTGGGAAGCTATATAATACAAATGTGTATAAACTTTATAATATGGTCGAAGACCGCACGGAAAATCAAACAGCATTTTATGATAGAGGTCTTGGAACCGGCTTTAGAAGATTCACCGGCAATGTTGCGGGTATGGGTATATCACAAAACATTTATGAGTGTTATAAATTTATTTTTGATAATTATATAGCTGGGGATGACGTTTTTCTTTTTGGATTTAGCAGAGGAGCAACTACAGTTAGAAGCTTATCTGCCTTTATTCATCTGTTCGGAATATTACCTAAAGCAAGACCGGAATTAATAAAGCAGGCTTATAAGATTTACAAAATATCCGATAGTGTTAGGCGAAAACAACAAGCCGATGATTTTATATCCCGCCATCACAATCAATGGATTAAAATAAAATTTCTTGGAGTATGGGATACTGTTGATGCACTGGGATTACCCTTAAAAAAAATAAACATTTTCATAGATTGGATGCCGATGTTCAGGCATAAGTTCCATAATTTAACTCTTAGTGAAAGCGTTGAGCACGCTAGGCAGGCTCTTGCTATTGATGACGAACGATTGATTTTTCATCCGAAGATATGGGACAAAGAGATTAAGGATTATCAGACAATGAAGCAGGTCTGGTTTTGTGGAATGCATACTGATGTTGGAGGAGGCTATAAAGAACAGGATTTATCCGACATTCCATTAATTTGGATGATTGAAGAAGCGAAAAAAGCCAGTCTTAAATTTTATCCTAAACATAAGGTAACTATTAATCCCGATCCGAATGGTTTTATGCACGACTCCCGAAAAGGATTTCCGAATACTATGTATGTTAAAAAAGTAAGAGAATGGAATCCTGATACACATGGCAAACCCGTTGTTCATGAAAGTGTATTAATGCGGAAGTTGAACAGACAAAATACTGAGTCGCCGCCATATAACCCTTGGATATTAGACGTAAATCATGAAGTTGAACTTTGGCCTGAGACTCAAAGAAATAAGAATCATCCAGAATGATGGGATAGTAAAAACTTGAGTTTGAGATTTTAATAATTTTATTTAATTAATTTTTTATCGGAGAGAAACGAATGCCCAGTGATTATTTAATCGGAACTGGAATTTATGATGTGACTGGTCCCGCCGCAGAACTTGGAATGATGGGGATGGCAAGCATTGAGCAGAAGACTGAAGGCATTCATTCCAGACTTTTTACACGAGCATTTATCGTTTGTGATCAATCTTCAAATAAAAGGGTAGTTATACTTTCGGCAGATATTTGGTCCTGCTCACAAGCTGTTAAAATGGAGGTAGTTAAAAGATTAAAAGGTTTATATGGAAATGAACTCTACACAATCGATAATGTATTACTTAGTGGTACTCATACTCACAGCGGTCCCGGCGGATATTCTCACTACGCCTTATTTAATTTATCAATCCTTGGATTTGACAAACAAAATTTTGAATTTATAGTAAATGGAATGGTACAGGCAATAAAAAGAGCACACGAAAATTTAGCACCCGGAAAAATATTTATTAACAATGGTAACGTCGAAGATTGTGGAAACAATCGTTCTCCCATTGCCTATGAACAGAATCCAATAGAAGAGAAAGCAAAGTACAACGGTAATACCGATAAAGATATGCTTCTCATAAAATTTGTGAAGAACAATGGCAAAGAAATTGGCTGTATAAATTGGTTTGCAATTCATCCTACAAACCGTGGAAATAAAAACAGGTTGATCACTGGAGATAATAAAGGTTATGCTTCCTATCTTTTTGAAAAAGAAAAGGGTTCTGACATTCATGAGAAAGAAACTTTCATTGCAGCATTTGCTAATTCCAACTGCGGTGATATTTCAGGCAATGTTAAGTATGGTATTCCTGATCTTGTTCATGATTTCGCAAGAATGCAGGAGTTTGGTGAAAAGCAATATCGAAAAGCTAAAGAACTTTATTCTTCTGCAAGCAATGAACTAACAGGAAGTGTCGATTACAGGCATACCCACGTTGATTTTTCTAAAGTTCAAATTGAGGGTACTAACTTTAGAACTTATCCCGCTGCATTAGGTGCTTCTATGTTTGCCGGAAGCACTGAGGACAGTAAATCTGAGTTTGAAATAGTTGAAGGGATCAAAGCCACTATTTCAGGAGACTATCCTGCAGGGCAAAAAAATATTATTCTCGAAGCAATTAATCTACTCTCTGGATTGCTAACTGGTTTCAAAGTCCCTGGAATTCTGGAGGATGAAATGAAAAATGGTCATAAACCAAAACCAATAATACTTGCTCAAGGATTAGCTGAACCCTACCCGCTCTCTCCGGAAATTTTACCACTTCAGATTCTTCGCATTGGAAATTTAGTCTTATTAGGAATTCCAGTTGAGTTGACTACAATGGCTGGACGACGATTGCGCGAATCTATTTTAAACATTTTGAACATCTCTGGAATAAATCACTTAGCTCTTGCTACTTTTGCAAATTCTTACGCCGGTTACGTTACTACAAAAGAAGAATATGATATACAACATTATGAAGGAGCTTCCACTCATTTTGGTCCTTTTACTTTAACGGCTTTCCAGCAAGAGTTTGGTAAACTTGCAAAAGCAATTAAAGACGGTCAATCTGTTTCCGCTGGACCAGCTCCGAGAGATTTATCATCTGAACAAACTACTTTACAGACGAGTACTATCGCTGATACTCAACCCTTACCCTGGACTCCGTTTGGTAGCACTCAGACTGATGTTGATTCGTCTTATAAACCGGGATCAACAGTCAAAGTTATTTTCTGGGGTGCTCATCCAAAAAATAATTTAAGAAATCAGGGAACTTTTTTGGAAGTCCAGAGGAAAGAAGGGGACAAATGGATAACAACTTTTAATGATAACGATCCTTGCACAATGTATGAGTGGAAGAGAGATTTTGTAGCCAACTCAAAAATTACTATTACCTGGAATATTCCTTTAGGTATAAAGCAAGGAGATTATCGAATTTGTCACTTCGGCGATTCACGAGACATTTCTGGTCAAATCAAATCTTACACGGGTGTCTCCAGCATCTTTAAAATTGGTGAATCAATAGTTGTTAATGAAATTAATTTCAAGAACTCATTTGGCAGACAGGTTGAGTTATGGTTTTATCATCCGAATGATTGGCTTAAGTGGAGTGCTTATTCAAGATACGATTTAAAGAAGAATGAACATGTTACTTGGAAAATTCCTTCGGGCTGGGGAAAAGTTCAAGTGAGATTTACCGGTCCCGGCAAGTGGAAATCTATTTCTGGCGGTGAGTCCATTAATATTACGGCTAATGGAGAAATTGAAAATTTATAATATGTGATTAAAAAAATCTTTGAGCTTTATTCTGATAACTTGTAATTACTAATACTTAGTACTCGTTACTAACTACTAAAGACTAACTAAGGAGGCTACCTTAATGTTAACTGAAACTAATTCTGACTTTAATAAAGTTAGATGGTGGATCAAATTATATTCATACATTACCTTTGCTGCGATACTTTATGGAATAGGTGCAGCAC
Organism: Ignavibacteriales bacterium; assembly: GCA_038214015.1. GTDB lineage: Bacteria > Bacteroidota > Ignavibacteria > Ignavibacteriales > Ignavibacteriaceae > IGN3. Next base: position 7,511 of record JBBQSH010000131.1, read on the forward strand.
ATATACCTGCTATAATTGGAGTTCCATGGTCATCATGTGAGTTTTGCAATTGTAAGTTTGCCTGTGTGCTCGTCTTCCATCTTTATGAAGTGCCTCTTGTAGCTTTCAATACTTTCGTTGCCTGGTACGGATTAAAACGATTTTCGGCGGTTACAGTTCACAACTACAATTCACTTTTAACATTTAACATCGTTTCAAATCTTGTCTTCTTTACATTTGAATCAATTTTGCTCTTAGATAGTGTAAAGAGTAACGCTCCTATGTGGGAAAACATTGGATTGAGTTCCGTTGCGTTGATTTTGGTTGGCGGCTCTGGATTCGGATTGTATGTAAAGCAAAAATTGGTTTCTTATTTATTTCAAACAGATAAAGCTTAAGGAGATTACTCTATGGATTGCGAAATAAAAAAAGCATCAGATGGTTTCTATCATCCTGAAACTGAAGATCAAATAATTTGTCTTGTTAAAAAAGCTTATGAAGAGGAATTACAAATCCGTGTTAGAGGGGCTACGCACTCAATTGCTCATGCTATCTACACGGATCCTGGGAGAGATAAAAAGCAACTTCCAAATAAGATTTCAGTTGAAGAGCCGCCTGAAGGTCCGAACATAAATATTATGCTTGATAAATACAGGAGGCTTTTATGGGAAGATGAAGCAAATGGAATTGTTGTGGTTGATTCAGGAATTCATCTGAATGTAGATCCTCATGATCCTACTGGTACATCGGTTAAAGAAAATGGTTTGCTTTATCAAATCTTTCAAAAAGGTTTTGGCTTAAGCGATCTTGGTGGGATAACTCAACAGACAGTTAGTGGTTTTCTTATGACCGGTTCTGCAGGCGGTTCGATGATGTACGATCTTGCTGAAAATATTTTAGGATTTAAAATAGTTGATGGCACAGGTGATTGTAAATGGGTAAACAAAGACGATGAAATATTTCCGGCGGTTTCTCTTTCGCTGGGACTTCTTGGAATAGTAACTAAGGTTCGATTTAAATTTGTAAAGACTTATAATATTTACGGACAGGAAATTGCAACTCCTGCTAGTTTCAAAGAATGTCCTATCGATTTATTCGGTCCCGGCAGAGATGGTAAACCTAGTATGAGAACATTCCTTGAAAAAACTCCCTACACCAGAGTTTTATGGTGGCCTCAAAAGAAAGTTGAGCGTATTGTGATCTGGCAAGCAGCGAGAGGTGATGATATTCCTTTACTTGATCCTGTAACTTACGTTCTCTTTGGTGATCTTCCATTCATAAATAAACTTCAGCAGATAGCCGGAGCAATTCTGTTTACGCTTTTAGGTAATAAAGGATTTTTAAAAATATGGGGTAAGCTCTATCATGATTTCAAAAGATTTAGACTGTTGTTGAAAGACTCATGGCAAAAGAATATCGGAAAATTCTTTGGCTCACTGTTTTCCTGGTTAGTTACTTCACTTCTCGAACTAATTGCAATCATTCCAGTTTTTCTTCTTAGTATTTTCAGATTTGTTTTGAATATGCTTCTTCCGATAGTGATAAGAACACTTCAGCCATTAACAAAAAAAGGAAAAGGCAATTTGTTTATGGATTACTACTGGCGAAGTCTTCCGATGGATAACGCCGCAGATGAAATTTTGATGGGAACAGAATTCACTGAAATTTTCATCCCGATAAAATATACCGAGCGCGCAATGCAGTTGTTGAATGATATATATGTTAAGAAAGGCTATGATGCTACTGGATTTTACTCAACAGAAATTTATGCAGGCTATCCAAGTAAAAGCTGGATTCATCCCGGTAATGAGGAAGGAGAATACGCAGAAGGAACATTTCGTGTTGATATCTTCTGGTATATAAATAATGATGGTAATCCTGCTGTCAAAGGTGGATACTTCCAGCAATTCTGGGATCTTTTTAAGGACAATAAAATTCCATTCAGACTTCATTGGGCTAAATTCATCCCAGATTATAATCATAAAGAATGGGCAAATTATTACAGGGATAATTTTCCTAAATGGAATGACTTCCTCAAACTTCGTGAGAAACGGGATCTAAAAAATATTTTTCTTACAACTTATTGGAGGCTGCGTTTCTACGGTGAATAGAAATTTTATTTTGAATTATTCTTGTGAATAAAATTAATTTTAATGGAGATAGGTGGATGAAAAGAATTAAACATAACATTTTACTTTTTGCTGCTCTTTTTTTTCTTTTGCAGGTCGGTTGTACACAATATCAGGTTTTACAGGAACCGGATGTTCAAATCTTTAAACAAACTGTCCAATCCGGATTACTTCAGGATAGTTTGATGTATGGGAAATTGACAGCCGGCATGCCTTACTTTGTTGTAAGTCAACTGTTTAAGAATTATACCCACGGCTCAAAGCAAATAAAAATCCCTGTAGCAACACTCGGAAGCAAACAAAAACTGCAGGAAGAAGAAGGTTGGAGTAGAAAGTATGTTGATCCCAATATCAATGTTTTTCTTGATGAATATGAAACATCCAAAGGAAAATTATATGT
>JBBQSH010000132.1:0-9893 GCA_038214015.1 Ignavibacteriales bacterium
TATAGCGGACATGAAGTTGGATTAGCACCAACGTGGGCTGCTGTTGCACTTGGTGCTTGCTTCGTTGAACGACATATTACTTTAGATCGTGCAATGTGGGGAACGGATCAAGCCGCTTCTGTAGAAGTTGGAGGAATGGAAAGATTAGTTTCAAGCATTCGTGATATTGAAAAATCTCTTGGCGATGGTATTAAAAAAGTTTATGATAGCGAACTTGGACAAATTAAAAAGTTAAGAAGAGTTAAATAATCCTTATCGTTATTACGAGTAAATCAACTTCGTCACACTGAGCGCAGTCGAAGTGTGACATTTTTTAGAATATATAAGTAACCATCATCCTTCGACTTCGCTCAGGATGACATTTGCACATTAAAGCGTATTTAATTTTATTGTGATGCCTGAAGCAAACATTTTTTCAGAAATATTTAATAGTATTTACAATTATCTAAGTACTATGTCATCAGCCGAAATAATTTCAACATCGTTGATTATTCTGGCAGCATTAGTCTTTATAATTCTCGAACGAATATTTCCATACAATATAGGACAGGAAATTCTTCGTGAAGGTTTCTTTGATGATTTTGCAATGTACACGATTGCTCAAAATTATATTTTAAGCATAATCATCTTTGGTGGGATAATTCATTTCATTGATAACTCAACTGGAATATCAAGACTACAGATATTATCAAACATTCCGATTTGGGCACAGTTAATTTTCTTTGTAGTTACTCACGATCTTTACATTTACTGGATGCATCGCTGGATGCACAAAAATAAATGGTTATGGAGATTACACGAAGCACATCATTCACCCAAAAAAGTTGATTGGCTTTCCGGTTCAAGATCTCATCCTTTAGAAATTATTTTAAATCAAACGATTGAATTTGTACCAATAATCTTACTTGGAGCACCCGTTGAAGTAGTTGCATACAAAGGATTAATAAGTGCAATTTGGGGAATGTACATTCATTGTAATGTTGATATACAATCCGGGTGGCTGCAAAAAATTATTAACGGACCAGAAATGCACCGCTGGCATCACTCAACAGGTAAAGGAAGAAACAGAAACTTTGCAACTAAATTTGCTTTTTGGGATTGGATGTTTGGAACTGCTTATCTACCAGAAACAAAAGTTGATGAATATGGATTGAAGACTTACTTCCCTGCTCACTACTTTAAACAAACTTTTTTTGCATTTAGAAGTTTTAAGAAATTTAAGCAGAAAAAATATTAATTCTGTTATGTTAATACCCATCAATAGAATAAGAACTATAAATCAATTCATATTCCTGTAACCATTCATTATCTGTTTTTGATGTTTCAATTGGATTCTGATTTGATTCATCAGAATCATTGTCATCACCCTCCTGATTCTTTTTCAACGGTTTTAATTTACTTAAGTAAGTAAAAAATAAATTGCTTTTTTCCATAAATAAATCTTTCTTTTTCCAGAAAGATAAATCATAAAACTTATTTACAGATTAAGCTAATGTTATTTTAATATTAAGTAATGATTAAGAACTTTTATTATTCTTGGTTCAATTGTAAAAAAAGAAATTGTTCCTTCGCAAGCTGAAGCTTGCGGCTACCTTTGTTTAAATGTGATAATTCTTTTTACAATCTGTTTTCCCAAAGAGGAATAAAACCGGCTTTTCTTACTACACTTTGTCCTGCAGGTGAAAGCACCCAATCAATAAATCGCTTTATTTCTCCGCTGGGTGTTTTAGAAGTAAAGAAATGAAGATATCTGATAATCGGATAAGTATCATTTCTAACATTTGTTTCACTTGGTTCTACTCCATCGATTTTAATGTGTTTTACTTTTCCCGTGTATCCCATTCCGCCGTAACCAATTGCATTTATATTTTGTTCCACATATTTAACTATTTCGCGTGTGGTAGGGATGATGAGTGAATTTTCTCCATATTCTTCCGCGTCTAGAATATGATCTTTGAAATAAAGATAAGTACCGGAATTTGGATTTCTGGTTACAGGCTGAATTAAAGTATCTATGCCTCTGACTTTTTTCCAATTATCAATATCACCAATGTAAATATTTTTAAGTTGATCAAAAGTTAAATTTTGAATCGGATTTTCAGGATGCAAATAAATACTTAGTGCATCCTTTGCGATAAGAAAAACCAGTCCTAATGAGCCATAATAATCAGCAAGAGATTTTGCCTCTTTAGGTTTAAGATTACGCGATGCGGTGCAGATATCAATCTCGCCTTTAATAAGCTGTCTAATTCCTGCTGCAGTTCCGCCGCCATCAACCTTTACAGAAATTCCAGAATTATCTTTCATGTATTCTTCGGCAAGCTTGGAAGTCAACTCAAACATCGTATCAGAACCTGAAATAGTTACAATATTTTTATTGGAGATGTTTGCAGAACAGCCTGATAGAAGAATAATGACCATAAGAGAGAGAGAGCGTAGAATATTTCTCATTTATTTTTCTTCCGCAATGGATTGCAATCTTGCATTTATAAATGGAGAACCGGATTTCCATTCCGGTACTGTTTTACTGTTTGCTAATTGATAACAAAAATCAAAAAGTACTTTAGTGTGTTTCTCTGCCGCTTTATAATCTATTTTTTGATTTAAGTCGTCCGCAGGATTGTGGTAACGATTAATATAATAATCTATAAATGCCGCTACTACTTCTTCCTCACTTTTATAGGTATTCATTGTTCCTTCCAGAATTATGATCGATGGTATGCCAGCCTTGGCAAATGCAAGTTGATCTGAATTATTAAACGCACCAACCCGCCGGAATTGCGGTGGAATGTTTTGAAGCACTAAACCGTAACTATCTGCCGTGATGTTAAGAAATTGATCAAGTGTTGAATATTCCATTCCAATTCCAACGATGCTCGAAAAATCTTTGAACATAGCAATGCCATCAATATTAACATTAGCTATTGTTTTGTAAAGAGGAACCAATGGATTATCTGTATAGTAAATTGATCCTAGTAACCCTTTTTCCTCCCCTGTTGTTGCTATAAATATTATAGATCTTTTTGTTTTGGATTCTAAAGAAGAAAAAGACTTTGCCAACTCCAGCATTACAGACACACCGAGAGCGTTATCAAGTGCTCCGTTGTAAATTGAATCACCCTTTACTGATTCACCTATGCCAAGATGATCGTAGTGAGCGGAGATTATCAAATAAGTATTTTTTAGTTTTGGATCAGAACCTTCAATCATCCCAATTATATTAGATGAAATAAAATCTCTTTCTTTAAATACCCCTTTAAATCGCATTTTAGTTTTTAGATCGAAAGATTTGATACTCTGTCTATTGTGCATCTCAATAACATCATTAAATGAATATTCTGATCCAAAGAATAGTTTATCTGCTTCTTGTAAATTGAGAAGAATGTTTAAATTTCCCGAAACAGAATAAGCCAGAATTACATCTTCAAACTGAAAATCTTTTTTAACGTCATCCCAGTTTTCGTAACTTTCTGTAGCTATCTGAATTGTACCTGCACATCCGCGAGCAAATGCTATCCTTCTTTTAGATTCAGGATTGCTGTATATGGTTGGGGTTAATGGGCCATCAAAAAATTCTTCATCATCAGAAAAAGGTTCTCCATCAAGATATACAACTATTTTACCTTCAACATCTACAGATTGATAATCGTTATAATCAAATTCAGGAGCTACAATTCCATATCCAACAAAAACGATTGGCAAAAATGCCGGCATAAATGTTTGCTGCCCCGATCTGTATAAGTAATAATCTTCTGCAAAAGCTAAGAGCACAGTATCTTTATCAAGAATAAAAGCTAACTCGGAATTACTAAGCGGATTACTGCCATGCATAGGAATATTTTGAAAATATGAATTGTCTTTTGATATTTTTTCCAAATTAAAATTTGAGAAGAAATTAGAAATATAGTTTGCAGCCATCTCAGCACCCCTGGTGCCCACTGCCCTGCCTTCCAGAGAATCGTTAGCAAGAATTTCAAGATGATTACTAATCACACTTGCTGAAATAGAATTAAAAGCATCATAGTAAGACTTATTAGACTGGCTAAATCCTTGGACTGCAAATAAAAGGATTAATAAAATATGTATTGTCGATCTTTTCATTTGTTCAAAATTAAAAAATCATTATCAAATAACTAAATAAAAAAAGGACGCTACAGTAAATGCAGCGTCACTCGTCGAAGGAGAGAGGAGAGAGAAATCTCTTATTTTAATAAGGTCATTTTCTTCGAAATAAATTTAGAACCAGCTTCAAGTGTGTAGATGTATAATCCACTTGCTAAATTTGAAGCATTAAAATTTATTTTGTAAGTACCTGAATTTCTAAAATCATCAACTAAAGTCTCTACAACCTGTCCAAGAATATTTGTAACTGTTAGTCTAACCTGAGTAGCTTCTACAACCGAGTAAACTATTCTGGTACTTGGGTTAAAAGGATTAGGATAATTTTGGCTTAAGGTATAATCAACAGGAGTTGTTGAAAGAATTTCTTCCTCAACATCAACCGTTGTAAAAGGAGTATAACCTAAACTAGAAACTGCTGTCCAACCTTCAGTCCAGATTCCATCTATAGGATTGAAAGCACCGAGATAGGATACGTTACTAAAGAAAACATCCGGAGGAGGTGATACAAATCCTGAATTAGCTGGTGATCCTGCTGATGGTCGTGGATCTAATCCGCCATTCGGGGTTCTGCTTATTCCATTTAACTGTGGATCTGCTATCTGATTTCCATTAGCTAATAAATGTGTCTGAACAAAATCCTGTGTCGCTACACTTCCGATTGTGTTGCCATTGCCAAATCCCCACCATAGATTATTTGCTAATACCAACTCACCTGCTTCTAATCTTGATCGGCTGTCTTCGCCTGATGCTAAATCTTCTACTGTTACTACTGATGTACTTGCTACGAAGTCTGTTACTATACTGTTCCAGATCTTTCCACCTGAGTTATCTCTGAAGTATAATGCTCTGTCATTTCCATCGCCGCCAACACCCACACTTGATGCTCCTGCACCTATCCAGGTTATGTTTGATAACAATGGAACTGCATATGGTGTACCTGTTTCATTATCATCACCACCATCTAATTCACCGCCTCGGCCTGCTTCATCACTTCCCTGAAATGCAAACCAGAACTGACCTTTACCTCTAAAGCCCATATCCCAGTCAAATGCATCATCTCCGCAGAATGCTGCTACCAAATACTTTGCTTCAACTGTTCCACCGAAGAATTCATAGCCGTCATCAAAGTTTGCAAATACTTCTATATGTTCTACTGTTGTACCTTTGCCTACTGCACCAAAGGTTACACCGTTTATTTCATCTCCGCTTACTCCACTTATCGAGAATCCTCCGTGACGTACTGATACATATCTCAATACACCTGAGTTATCATCATCATCATTACCGCCAAATCTTGCATTTAAGTTATTTGGTATTCCCTCTATCTGGTTTTCTGTTGTAGGTTGATTTGTTGTTGCTCTTCCCAACAATATCAATCCGCCCCATAACTCTCTGTCACTTGCTGTTAAATCATTTGGATTATTTACATCATCAAGTTCACTTGTAAAGATTATTGGATTCTGTGACGTTCCATCTGCTATTATCTTGCCGCCTCGTCTTACTACCAATGCACTGGCACCGTCTCCCGTGGTTATGTTTGATTGTAGCTTTCCTTTTATTACTGTACCTGGTTCAATTGTTAATGTGTATGATGAATCTACGAATATCAATCCATCTAATGTATATATATTGTTTGATGTCCAAGTTGTGTTGCTTGTTACGTCTGCTGTTACATTTACCTGTGCAAACGTAAACATCGATGCAAAGAACGTGAAAATAAGTACGCTTAGCTTCTTCATTAAGCTATTCTCCTGAGTTTGTTATTGAATATATTGTTTATCATAATCTTATAATCCGTACGATACACCTAAAGAATAAGTGATGCCGGACTTGTATTCATAAAAAGTATAATCCTGATCTTTAAATCTTGCTACTTCTTTATACGAAGCATTTAGAATGTTTTTGATTCCAAGATTCAGTGTAAAATTATAGATGAGTATTTGGCTCAAAGTAAAGTTTAACAAAGGTGCAGGTTGTTCATAAACATCCGGATTAACATTTGCAGAAACTTTTGAAAGTCGCTCTCCAAAAGTATTAAAGTATAATCCTGCAACAGTTCCCCAACTTTCGTTGATGTAAGAAAAGTCCAGGTTTAGTACGTAAGGGGATTGTCCTTGTAAAACTCTTGTAGTAGCTGAAGACGAATCGATAGCTAATCTTTGTGCCAACTCACTTGGAGCAATATCTATATTGGAATATATAAGTGATAAATTAGATCCTACATAAAAGTTTGATAACTCATCAATAATATTTCCAAGACCTAATCTTAATTCAAATTCTAATCCTGCTATAGTAGCTTTATCAACATTCTTAAACTGAACGATAGGGTTTGATGCGGTTTGTCCTTCTGCATAACTTAATTCAATTGGGTTTTCTAATTTTTTATAAAATCCACTAATCGCAAAAACTTCTCCCGGATTTGTAAACCATTCCCAGCGTAAATCATAGTTCTGAATTAGAGTTCTTTCCAATTGTGGATTACCCTGTAACTCAACATCGTTAACAAATTCCTTTGTGGAATAAGGTGCGATTTCTCTGAAGTTTGGTCTGGCAAGGGTCTCAGTTGCTGATAATCTTAAATTCATATTATCAGTTAAAGAGTAAATAAGATTTAAAGATGGCAGCAAATCATTTTCTTCTATTCTTCCATCTTCGAATGTTGAGTCAGCGCTAAGCAAAGTTAGATCTGTAGTTTCTAATCTTGCGCCGCCAACAAATTTTAAATCATTAAAAATTGGCATTTCAACCATTGCAAAAGTAGCAAATACCTGCATATCACCATTGTAGTTGTTTCTTAATCTGGAGTTATCACGTATTACGTTAGCAAAGTTGTAACGTAAAGTTCCGCCGCTTAAAGTATCTACAGATGAAATTCCAACATTCTCTTGAGCAAAAAATAAATCAAGGTCTCCGTTTAATTGATTGAAAAGTTGGTTAGAAGCGTCGTAAACAAAAATTCTTTCCTTAAAATCTCTATCTATATTTTGATATGCTGCGCCAAACTTAATTTTGCTGCTCATGCCTTCCCATTGATTGAATGGAACTGAAAAATTCAATCCATAATTCTGGCTGGATTCTTCAAGATATCTGAAATAACGTGAGGGAGCATCAAAACCTGAACCTACTATAATATAGCTTGTCGAACCATTTGCCCGTTCCTGAGCACTATATGATAAAAGTCTGTAATCTGGTTCATCCTGATTTGTATTTGAGAAAGATGCGGTCCAATCTATTGAGGTATTTAAAAGTTCGCTTATAAAATGCTGACCTCTGAATTGATAGTTAAGAATATCTCTCTCAATCCAATTAATGGCAAGGTTGTTAAAGATCGGAGCGTTAGGTTCATTACCAAATTCTTGCGGCCAAATGCCTGATTGAGATCTTGAGTTTGAGATTCCACTTCTCGAATAGAATAAGTTTGCACCTATTTGCTGATTGTTATTAAGATTATATGATAAAGTTGCTAATCCACCCATATTTGCTTCTGAACTTCCCTTGGTGTCTGAAACAAGTAGTTGTGTATTTAATTCATTAGCACCTAAATCTGAAACCGTGTATCGACCAACAGTTCCATTTTCATAGAACGAATAATTTCTCGAATAAGTTAAGCTGCCCATATAACCAAGTTTAGATTCATCGCCAAACGAAATCTGATCACCAACAGATAAGTTTAAATTTTGATGAACCGGTACACTTTTAGTATTCGTATTCATTATTCCATTAAATGATTTTGAATACTCATTTAACTGTTCTGCTTTTTCCTGGTTAAATCTTGCTTCTTGTGTTCTAGGGATAACAGTATTAAAATCACTAAGCACATCAGGTACAGCTCTGGTGCCATCATCAACACCAAGCCAATCCTTTGATCCGCCAGTATAAGTTAAGTAATTAGCATTGCTTGTTGCTTGACTATTATAATTTGTTGTGCCTGAAACTTTAAAAGTAAATCTTTCCGGATATGATTTTGTTCCGATATCAACAATACCACCGCTAAAGTTACCAGGTTTATCAGGTGTAAAAGTTTTAATAGTAATAATATTATCAAGCAGATTTGTAGGAACTAAGTCCAACTGAAATGATTTTTTATTTGGATCCGAACTCGGAAGTTCAACTCCATTTAATTGTGTGTTGCTGTATCTATCGCCTAATCCGCGAACAAAAACATATTTACCATCTACTACAGTTGAGCCTACGACTTTTTTAAGTGCATCTCCTGCATCACTTGAACCCGAGCGTGAAATCTGTTCTGAACTTATAACATCACTTATGGTTGTAGATTTTTGTCTGTTCTTTAATAATCCTGCCTCGTTATCCAAAAGCAATTTTGCTGTTACTAAAACCTCATCAGTTTCATAAGCTTCAGACTTTAAAGAGATATCTAATTTTAGAGCTTTGCTGTTTGTAATTTCAACATTAGTTATGGTTACTTTTGAATATCCAATCATGGAAGCAGCTAAAGTGTAACTTCCCTCAGAAATATTTTTAATTGAGTAATTTCCTTCAAGATCACTTGCTGCACCAAGTGTTGTTCCTTGAAGAAGTATATTAGCACCAATCAATTCCTCTCCACTATTTGCATCAACAATTTTTCCATACACTGATCCATTTTCCTGGGCGTAGTTTGAAACCGCAAGAAATAGAATAAATATCGTTGTTGTAAATAGTTTAAACATTGAAATTTTTAGTTTTGTGTTAATTGAATTAAACATGTTCTCCTCATTAAATGTTTTTGTTTTCCTTCGACGCCCGAAAACTATAATTTCAATGTTAAGAGAATGTTAAGAGAGTGTTATGAGTTTGTTAAGGATTTGCTAAAAATCCTAATAAAGTGGGATTTTTTGAAAATTTACAGTTTATTACTAATGTATTTAATAATCTGAGCTTTTTCTATTGTAATGAGTCCGCCAATATTTGATTTTTCAAATATATCGTTTACAACAGGAATAAAATTTTCAATGTGTTCCAGTGTATCAACAATTTCAATAATTAATGGCAAATCCTCTGAAAGTGTTAGAAGTTTGGAAGTATGAATTTTACTATTTGCACCGAAGCCCATTATTCCTTTTGTTACAGTTGCTCCTGCCAAATTAGCTTCACGTGCTTTCAAAACTATCTCTTCATAAACAGGTCTTCCATGAAATTTATCACTTTCACCTATAAATATTCTTAAAAGATTTGCTTCACTATTGGTTTGCATAAATCAACCTATAAGTTTTGAGATTAGATAAGCCAGATAAATTCCGAGAAAACACAAAACAACATTTAGAATTATATTGTAAAAAGCCAGCATATATTCTGAATCACGAAATAGGGTTAAAGTTTCATAAGAGAACGTAGAAAAAGTAGTAAAGCCGCCGCATAAACCTACCGTTAGAAATAATCTAAACTCATTTCCTATTAATTCTTTTTCATTTAGATAGAACATTATAATCCCGAGTAGAAAAGTACCAACAACATTTACTACTAAAGTGCCGTAAGGGAAAATTAAAGAAATGTGTCGTTGAATATAACTCGAAATTCCATATCGAAGAGCACCGCCAATTGCAGCTCCGGTGGATACTAAAATGTAATTAAACATAATCTATTTTTTTTTGCCGAAAGATAAAACTATTCAGACAGTCAGCAAAATTATTTTAACAAATTCATCTTACCGCTTTTGATTCTTTCTCCAACTTTTATGTTATAAAAATATATTCCGCTCGATACATTTTGATTACTCTGATTCTTCCCTTCCCACTTCACAATATAATTTCCTGCAGCAAGTTGTTGAT
>JBBQSH010000133.1:0-9700 GCA_038214015.1 Ignavibacteriales bacterium
TAAATCACATTGCTGTTCAGTATCATCTTTATCATAAACTGCAGGAACGACTTCAAAAGAACCTCGATTTATTTGACGAAGTTAAAAAGTCTAGCACAGCATACACACCTTTTGGCATAGCCAAACCATAACTATTCACAAATTAGTAATATTGCCGATTGACAATCGAAGTTGACTTTAAAGAAATTTATAACTTTGTTTGTAGTGTTATTAAAGAGGCATTGGTGGAAGCGGTTCTTAAAAGTTTATCTGTAGCTAAAAATACTTTGGCACGATTGTTTACCCCCCCCCCAGAAATATTTTACTTACGGGGAGTAAATAATGGTAGTGCTAATTTTATACCCGTTTATTATTCTTCGGTATGAAACTTCACAAATTTTCATACAGAACTATCCTATCATTCTACATTCTAAACCTGTCCGCTGTGGCGGATTATACATTTTATATTATCCCACCGGTTTTACATAGCTTAAGAAAAGTAACGTCTCTTTCCCAAATTATTTTTTAATTAGAGGTTATAATGTTTGTTAAAATATTTTTCTTAATTGCATTTAATATTATTGCTATACCAATAATAGCGCAAAAAAATCTTTTAGATAATTATCTAAGAAACCCAAACTATGAAGTTAAAGTTCTGGAAGACAGCACGGTTGAGATTTATGATAAGGCAAAAAATTACCGTTGGTTAAAATCAATTGCAGAATTTTCAGAATATGATAATACAACCGAAGCAAATCTTATCATTTCATTAGACACTGTGAACTTTGCGGATTATGATAGATACTATAGAAATTGGGGAAATATTCCTGCTGTAGGCTCTTATGGTAAGTATATTGCAGTTGATGCAAATAATAATGGCAAAAATGAAATATATGGTTACGCGATACAATATGAACAGGATTGGTTTTTTTATCAACAAAGAATTTACAGCCAAGTTATAGATTCACTGTTTACTCAGATATATTTATTTCCAGATTCAGCCGGACAATTTTTTGATATCGGTGATGTTACTGGTAATGGGTTGTTGGATTTAATCTCTGCTAGTTTTGTTGGTTTAAAGTTTTATAAACAAAACACACAAACTGATTTAATAAATAATTACAATTTTGTTTATAATCCATTTCCACCCGTTTATCAATTTAATGATGTAACTTTCTATGATATTGACAGTGATGGAAATCAGGAGATTATTTACTATCTATTCGCTGGTGAAGGTGATAGTGTCTGGGCATATAGCAATCACGTTGCAAAGTATAATCCTCAAATAAACAATTATGAACTTATTTATTACAATAAACCTCAACCAGAATATTTTACATCGGGTATATCAACAGGTGACTTTGACCAGGATGGAAAAGGTAATTTTGCAACAGGAAGCATTGGTGGTAAACTCTATATCTATGAATTTGTCCAGGGAACACAGTATCAAGTCGAATTCACAAAAGAATTGGAAACTTACAATGCATTTCTTACAGTAATGACTGATGATATGGATGGGAATGGTAAACCTGAAATGTGGATAGGTGGAGATTTTAGCAGCGGCATTTATGGGGGTATTACCAGATTGTTTGCCTTTGAATATTCTTCACCGGGAATTTATGAACAAGTTTACCAGATAGATATAAGAGGATTATTTTCAGCGATTTATGGAAAACTTCGTTATACTGATCTTGATGGAGATGGGACTAAGGATTTGTTTCTAACTAATGGAAATTTAGCATTTGGTTTTAAGTATGATGGTACTGGAAATTATTATATGGATTTTGTTAAGTCAATGCCAGTGCTCGATAGTATTTATGTTTATCAATCATTAGAAAGAGTTGATATCGCGGATCTTGATGGAGATGGAATAGTCGAAATTATTCCACAATACTTGTTAAACAAAGGCTGGCAAGAATCCTGGGAAAAAAGGTCGGTATTTCTGAAGCGTGATAAGTTAACCGGTATTGATAGTAAAAATATTATTTATCCATCTGCATATAATTTATTGCAAAACTTTCCAAATCCATTTAACCCACAGACAAAGATAAAATATGCAGTGAGCTCTGAATCAAAAATAAATATTAGAATATATAACACTCTTGGGAAAGAGATAAAAGAATTATTAAATGAAACCCGCTTAAGCGGTGAATATGAAATAACCTGGGATGGAATAGATAACTTTGGCAATAAAGTTTCATCGGGTGTTTATTTCATAACAATGGAGGCAAATTACAGTAATAACAATTTGCCTTTCAGAAAAACAATTAAATCAGTTTTATTAAAGTAAATTTTATTAATGGAAATAAAATGTTTAAAATAAAATTTTTGTTTGTTGCAGTTTTACTTCTAAGCTGTTCAATGTTTGCACAAAATCTTTGGACAGGTGAAACAGCAATTAATTTTACAATACAAGCAAATACAAAAGCAGCATCATTTGTTGATGCAAGTGGAATTCATATAGTTTATTTCAGAAATGGCGGGATTAAATATGCACTTGTTAATTCTCAAGGCGCTGTAATTAAATATGACAAAGTGATTGAAGCCGAAGGACAAGGCACTGACTTTGCAAATGTAGCTGTTGCAGGAGGAAATGTTTATGTTGTTTATTATAAGAACAATGACATCAAAGTTGCGAGAAGTACAAACCTTGGTGATAGTTGGAATAATACATATTCTTACTTTGATTGTATTAACACAGGTTGTAATAAAATTGTAGCATATTCAGATGGTTCAGACCTGCACATAACCTGGTCAGAGCTAAGAGTTGGTGATTACTTTTATAAAGATGTACATTATGTTAAATTTACTCCTTCTTCACCTACTCCCTGGATAGATTATAAAAGAGTAAGTGAGATTGACCCACCTTATCTTTTTGGCGCAGAAAATCCAGATTTAACATTTTCATCTGAAAAAATATATGTTAATTATACTGCCTCATCTTGGCAGCCAATTAACAGAGATAGAAATGTTAACGGTAGTTGGAATAATCTGGAAATTATTCCTTTCAATCAATTACCTATGACAAACTCAGTGAGGAGTGTAAAACCGATAATTATTGGAAACGAATTAAATTCTGTTTACGTAAATGATTGGGGTGGTATGAATTATTCCGGTGTGCTTATCGGGCACTCATATAAAGATATAAATGGGTCTACCTGGACTCAAGACCCAAATTATTTACAGACTGAGCGCTTAGATGCGTATACTGTTTATCCACACGTAGCATCTAATACCAAAGATGGTAAGATCCATATAATATACTATGATAAAAATCTGGCTATGTACTCATATCGTACAATAATAAATCATACATTTTCAGACCATATTACAAACATTCAAATTTCTAACTACTTGTCAAATTCATTTACACCAAACTCAAATGATTTGTATTTGATAAGAACAGGTAATACTTCAACACCGGGTAACATTTTATTTAGACAATACGATGCAGCCCCACTTGCACCAGCAAATTATTCCGTTTCGGTTTATCAATCAGGTACAAATTATTATCCGAGGTTAACCTGGTCTTTAAACAACGAACCCGATGTTAGAAACAAAACTTCAAATGCATATAAATTAGAAAGAAGATCAAGACAGTTAAATGGAACGTGGTCAAGCTGGTCAACACTGGCAAATCTATCAGGCACAACAGCATCATATATAGATTACTCAATCAACAATGCTTCAGGCGGCGATAGAGAAGCAGAATATAGAATTACAGCCATTGATCTAGGAGAAAATTCTTCACCTGCTCAATCTGTAACTATAGAATATGGAATGTATATATTGGATAAAATAAAAGTAAGTGAAGTGGTTGGAGATTTTTCGCTTGATCAGAATTACCCAAATCCATTCAACCCAAGCACAAAAATTACATATTCAATCAAAGAAGAAGGTTTGGTAACACTAAAAGTTTATGACATTTTAGGAAAAGAAATTGTAACACTTGTAAATGAAAACAAAGCAGCAGGAAATTATGAAGCAGAGTTTAATGCTTCACAGCTTCCAAGCGGAATGTATATTTATAAAATACAGTCTGGCAGTTTTTCAGATGTGAAAAAAATGTTGTTAACAAAGTGACAGAATCAATTTGTTATAAAGTGCCTATGTTATCCCTAACCAAGTAACTTATTTATTCGAGGGACAAGAGGAGCCTTGTCCCTCAGTTTTACAATCATACCTTATAAAATAATACAAAATCTCATTCTGGCTCAATTATTTTAGTAAAATCTTTAAAAAATACTAAAATAAGTTTGGAACATATTTTGTCTCGCCTTATATTCGAAACCAATAATTGAAACATTCCTAAATAATTAAGGGTTTTTATGTTGGATGAAACTGATCTCCAGATTTTACGTACTTTACAAAAAAGGGGAAGAACTAAACGCAACCAACTTGCTGAAGAAGTTAAACTTTCGATTCCTTCGGTTAGCGAAAGACTTAACAAACTTGAAGATAAAAAAATAATTGAAGGTTACTTTGCAAAGATAAATCGTAAGGCTTTTAATTATGATATTATGGCTTTTATTCTTGTTATGATGGATTCATCAAAACATTATAAAAATCTTATAACTAAAGTTGAAAAAATGCCGGAGATACTTGAATGTCACGCAGTGCTTGGTGAAGGTTCTCATCTTCTAAAAGCGTTAGTAAAAAACACAGAAGCACTTGAAAGAGTTCTATCGGAAATTCAATCATGGCAGGGAGTAAATGGAACGAAAACAACTTATGTTCTTTCTACTGTAAAAGAAACTTTTGAAATAAATGTTTGATAGTAAAAGTCATACTTCGACTTCGCGCAGTATGACGAATGAGATTCTTAACTAATTATAACAAATCATAAAGGAAAGTATATGGCAAAATCTTCTAATGGAGCAATTGAAAAGGTGCTCAAGTTTATAAAAGATAAAGGAATAAAATTTGTGGATTTAAAGTTCATGGATTTTCCTGGGCAATGGCAGCATTTTACAGTCCCTGTTACTCATTTTGATGCAGGATCATTTGAAGACGGATTTGGATTTGATGGTTCATCAATACGCGGATGGAAACCAATCCACGAAAGTGATATGCTTTTAATTCCTGATCCTAAAACAATGTTTGTCGATCTTTTTATTGAAGAGCCAACATTAAGTTTAATATGTGATGTTTATGAACCAGCAACAAAAGAAAAATATTCACGTTGCCCGCGTAACATTGCCCAGAAGGCTGAAGCATATCTTCTCTCTACAGGAATTGCGGACACAGTTTATTATGGACCTGAAGCTGAGTTTTTTATTTTTGATGATGTGAGATTTGATTCACAGCCAAACGGAAGTTTTTATGTGGTTGATTCTATTGAAGGAAAATGGAACAGCGGAAGAGAAGAAAATCCAAACCTCGGTTACAAGCCACGATTTAAAGAAGGATATTTTCCTGTTCCTCCAACAGATTCCTTGATGGATCTCAGAAATGAAATGGTAACTAATCTTATTAATTGTGGAATTGATGTTGAAGCTCAGCATCACGAAGTTGCAAGCGGTGGACAGTGCGAAATTGATTTACGTTTTATGCCACTTGTTAAAGCCGCCGATCAGTTGTTAATGTTTAAATACATTGTAAAGAATACAGCAAAGAAAAACAATAAAACAGTTACTTACATGCCTAAACCAATTTATGGCGATAACGGAAGCGGTATGCACGTTCATACTTCACTCTGGAAAAAAGGTAAGCCGTTGTTTGCAGGTTCAGGTTATGCCGGATTGAGTGAAATGGGATTATACTTTATTGGCGGATTATTAAAGCACGCAGCGAGCTTGCTGGCATTTACAAATCCAACAACAAACTCTTACAAAAGATTGGTGCCTGGATTTGAAGCTCCTGTTAACCTTGCATACTCACAAAGAAACAGAAGTGCTTCAATAAGAATTCCAATGTACTCATCATCTCCCAAATCAAAACGTGTTGAGTTTAGATGTCCTGATGCTTCAGGTAATCCTTATCTTGGATTTTCTGCAATGTTAATGGCAGGATTAGATGGAGTGATTAACAGAATCGATCCGGGTGAACCGCTTGATAAAGATATTTATGATATGGAACCCGAAGAATTGAAAAATGTTCCTTCAACTCCTGGTAGTTTAGAAGCTGCATTAAAGGCATTAGAAAACGATCACGAGTATTTATTAAAAGGCGATGTGTTTACTGAAGATGTGATTGAAACCTGGATAAAATACAAAATGGATAAAGAAGTTAAGCCAATGGCTCTTCAACCACATCCGTATGAGTTTGGTTTGTATTACGATGTTTAATTAATTGCAGTCATTGCGAGCAACGCTTTGGGAGCTAAGCAATCTCATACCTAGAATTCAATAGATTGCTTCACTCGAAGACTCGTTCGCAATGACTATCCTTAAATCCACTCTTTCCAAACATCTGGTTGATATCCAACCGTAACCAATTTTTCATTTCTTACAATTGGGGTTTTAAGTAATAACGGATCGGCTAATAATTCTTCTTCAATATTAAAAACCATAAACTGCATTCCGCGTTCTGTAAATCGTTTGCTTTCTCTGTCAATCAAATGATCTAATGGAATTATACGAGAAATATTTTCAAACTCCCCTTTAGCTAAACCCTTTTCAGTTAGATCTCTAAAGTGAAATGGAATTCTTCTTTCTTTAAAGTAGCGTTCAGCTTTTTGTGTTTCTTTACACTTTTTTGTGCCGATTATTTGGATGTTCATTAAATAACTTTCATTATCTCTTTTAATGATAAAACCTTATATACAATATAGAAAATCCTTTTTATTTTATCGTAAAGCAGACTTTAGTCTGCTAATGAGAAACTACTATACAAAATGCGTACATGAAAAGTACTGCATTCTGACAATCACAGACTGAAGTCTGTGCTACAGTTTTCTGTGAACATCAATTAATTTGTTTCCAAATCCCACCATAAATTTTTAATTTGCAATTAGTTTATCATCAATTTGGAAAAATTAAATGAAAATAAAATCTCTTTATCCAGCAATTCTAGTATGTATATTTTTTATTCCTCACACTTTTTTTGCACAAACTTATTATGGAATAAATCCTGACACAGTTAAAGCGCAAAAGTTTGATATGGGTAAAATGTGGACATTTGAAAATCCGCCGCTCGATTATTTTGAAAAAGAATATGGATTTAATCCTTCTAAAGAGTTAATGGAAAAATTTCAGAAAAGTGCATTAAAATTTGGTGGGGGTTGTTCTGCTTCCTTTGTTTCTGAAGACGGATTGATAATGACTAATCATCATTGTGTGCGTGGGAATCTTCCAACAGTCCAAACGGATGACGAAAACATTTTGCGCGATGGATTCTATGCAAAAACTTTAGAAGAAGAACGAACCGTACCAAATCTTAAAATCGAGCAGCTAATTATTATCAAAGATGTTACAGATGAAATTCAATCCGCAATGAATGAAGGAAAAGATGATGCAGAAAAAATTGATATTCGTGATAAGAAAATTGATGAGTTAAAAAAAATAAATTCAGATGAACATCCAGAACTTACTTTCAAAATAACTTCACTTTATAATGGCGGTAAATATTCTTTGTATGGATATAAAGTTTATAGCGATATTCGTTTAGTTTTTGTTCCAGAATTGTTTGTTGCAAAACTTGGCGGCGATCCGGATAATTTTACTTATCCGCGTTACGGTTTGGATTGCGCTTTTTTACGAGCTTATGAAAACGGTAAACCAATTAAAACAGATTTTTATTTTAACTGGAATAATGATGGTGTTGTTGAAGATCAACCGGTTTTTGTTGTTGGAAATCCGGGTGGTACAGATAGAATAAACACAATCGCGCAGATTGAGTATGCCAGAGATATTCAATATCCGATGGTAGTTGGAATGTTTAAAGAAATGTATGGCATCTATGAGGAGATGGTTAATGAAACAAATGCTGAGGATTTTAAATTGATTGCCAGGTTGTATTCAATTGGTAATGCACTTAAAGTTTATTCAGGTACTTATAAAGCATTGTTGGATCCGTTTTTAGTTGCACGCAAAAAAGATTTTGAAAAGAATTTAAGAGAATCGGTAAATAAAAATCCTGAATTAAAAGAAAAGTATGGAAACATCTGGATTGAACTTGAAGATTCTCGCACGCAGGCAAGAAAAGACGCACACAAAATTTATGCATACACTATAAGTGGTTTTTATTCCCCTCAATATTTAACAATGGCCAGAAGTTTGGTTAATTATGCAACGCAGTTAAAGAGTGATGAAATAACAAGAGAAAAATATGATTCGTTAACCTCGCAGCTATTCCCCAAAGATTTTGATCAGCAGTTACAGGATAGATTGTTAATAGTCCAGTTAAATATTCTAAAAAATAATCTTCCTGCTGACGATAAACTTGTTAAAGAATTAATTGGTAATAAATCTACAGAGCAGGCAGCAAAAGATTTGATTTCAAAATCCAGTTTAACTAGTAACGAAAAGTTATTAGAACTTGCCTCTGCCGGATATGAGGCAGTTTTAAATTCCGATGATCCATTTATTTATTATGTGCTTAACACGCAGGATGATTTGAAAAAGATGCAGGATGAAAATCGGGCGCGCGTTAATAAAGAGGAAATCTTAAATCAAATGCTGGGTGAAGCTCTTTACAAAGTTTATGGAGATGCAATTCCGCCAGACGCAACAGGCACATTACGATTTGCGGATGGGATAGTAAAAGGATACGATTACAATGGAACACGTGCACCAATTAAAACAACCTTTTATGGGGCAATGGATCGTTACTATTCTTTCGATAAAAAATTCCCATTTAATCTTCCAAAATATTTTGAAGATTTACCTGATGAGTTTGATCCATCAACTCCATTAAACTTTATAAGTACGAATGATATCGTTGGCGGAAATTCTGGTAGCGCAGTATTGAATAAAAATGCTGAAGTAGTTGGATTAGCTTTTGATGGAAACATAGAAAGCTTGCCTAGTAATTTTATTTATACAACAGAAGCTAACAGAACAGTTTGTGTAAGTGCTCTTGGAATGATGGAAGCAATTCGTGATCTTTACAAAGCTACAGCATTAAGCGATGAATTATCCGGCGGAAGGATAAAATAATGTATTGGATAGTTCTATTCATAGCGGGATTATTTGAAGTCGCCTGGGCAATTGGTTTAAAATATACTGAAGGCTTTTCAAAACTATGGCCGTCTGTATTTACAATTGCCTGCATGATAATAAGTATGGGCTTACTTGCCTATGCTGTTAAACATCTTCCTATCGGAACAGCTTATGCAATATGGACAGGAATTGGTGCGGTTGGAACCGCAATACTTGGCATAGTATTGTTTAATGAATCCAAAGAACTTATTAGGATATTTTTTATTTTTTTAATTGTGGTAGGTATTGTTGGGTTGAAAATATTTTCAGGTCAATCTTCTGCTTGATCTGATTTTAGAACGTTACCTATTCTTGAAAGTTCATTAAATAGCTGCTCGGTAAGAAGAATATTTTCCTCAATTTCAATTCCGGATTTTCTAAGTCCTCTTGCCAGCCAGGTGTTGCAAGTATTAAATAAATGATATGAACCGATAGATTTGTAAAAAATAATTTTACCACCTGCCTTTTTACTTAGAATTGATGTTTCTCCGGCATCGTTTATATAAAAAGTATTATTTATAAAAATACAAATGTTTTTAAATTGTTCATCAGAAACTTCAAGCTCAATTACAATGTCTGAA
>JBBQSH010000134.1:5000-9539 GCA_038214015.1 Ignavibacteriales bacterium
TTCACCTGAAATAATTCTCTCCCACCAGTTCTTATTTTGTAAATACCAGTCAATTGTTTTTTGGATTGCTGAATCAAATTGAAATTCTGGCTTCCATCCTAACTCGTTTTGAATTTTTGTTGAATCAATTGCATAACGTCTATCGTGTCCAGGCCGATCTTTAACATACTGAATCAGTTCTTCACCTTTTTTTAAGTTATTTAAAATCAGTTTTATGATTTCTAAGTTTGGCATCTCATTACTTGCGCCGATATTATATACCTCCCCAAGTCGCCCTTTTTCAAAAACTAATTCAACAGCTTTGTTATGATCGATCACATAGATCCAATCACGAACATTCATTCCATCACCATAAACAGGAAGCTTTTTATCTTGCAAAGCGTTTAATATCATTAAAGGAATTAGCTTCTCCGGAAATTGAAGTGGGCCATAATTGTTTGAACATCGAGTAATAACAATAGGCAAACCAAATGTATGATGAAATGCCTGCACCATCATATCAGCAGCAGCTTTACTTGCCGAATAAGGGCTGTTCGGTGATATCGGAGTTTGTTCAGTAAATAAACCTGTAGAGCCAAGGCTCCCATAAACTTCATCCGTAGAGATTTGTAAAAATCTCTCAACTTCAAATCTTCTTGAAGCTTCAAGCAGCACATTTGTTCCGATAACATTTGTCCTGAAAAATATTTCAGATCCGGAGATGCTTCTATCTACGTGGGATTCAGCAGCAAAGTTAATTACATATTTTATCTTGTACTTTTCGAAAATGTAGTTAACTAACTCTGAATTAGTTATGTCACCCTTAATAAAGGTGTAATTTTTATTTGATTCAATTTCTTTAAGGTTTTCAAGATTGCCAGCGTATGTAAGTTTATCAAGATTAATAATAAAATAATCATCTCTTGATTTTAAAATATAGTTGATAAAATTACTGCCGATAAAACCTGCGCCGCCTGTTACTAATATTTTTTTCATAATTTAAAAAGAGAAAAATCCCGCAAAAATTCCCACTTGAATAAAAAATCCATCAGCTCTTAAGTCTGAAGGCATGCCACTTATTGGTTGCCCGTTTGCTGTTTCCCAATCACTGCCGAAATTGAGTTGGTAGCCAACACCCAATCTTAACGCTAAAAATCTATAAACCGGAAACTCAGCATTTAAAGTTGGTGTAAAAATCCAAAAACTATTACTAATTTTTTGCGAAACATTTTCTGGTTCGTCAATTATTCCATCCCAACTAAAGTTTCCCTTATTGCGATATAATTCAAGCGACATACTTCCACCCCCTAAAATCGCACCAACCGAAACACCAATATTTTTAATGAATGGCAGCGTATATTCGACTGTTAATCCGCCACCTCCAAGAGAATAAATTGCTTCATTATTAATTCCATTGTTGGTTGATGAGGAAGAAATGTTTCCACTGTAACCCATGCCGCCAACACGAAGATTTTTAATAACTCCAATGTAGGCAAAACCTGTACCTCCGGTTGTAAATACTCCGCTTGTTGAAAGTTCAGGTATTCCTATTTCTTTAAGCTTAAGATTTATTGGATCAACATTTGGCATACTCCATCCGCCAACAAATCCGCCGCCGCCGCCAAATGGTGCATCAAAATATTTATTAGTTTGAGCACTAGTTTGAATATTAAGTGCAAGAGCTATAAATATGGTTATAAAATATTTCATAATTGTTTCATTATTTCTTAATAAATTTACCAAAGATAAGTGTGATTTTCAAAAAAAGAGTCTTCACTCATAGCTGAAAATAATATACTTCTATAACTTTTATAGTGTAAAACGCAATCAATAGAAATAAAATGAAAATACTAACTACTGGCGGAAGTGGATTACTTGGACAATATTTGAATATTTCGCTTTCTTCAAAGTACAATATTCTTACATTATATAATTCAAATATTGGAAATTGTAGTTATTACAATTCGCTAAAATTAAATATTTGTGATTATAGTTCTCTTTTACAAGTCTTTAATGATTTTAGACCCGAAATCGTAATCCATACTGCAGCAATTTCAAAACCAATTTTACCGAAAGGAGTTTCTTCAAAAGATGTTTATGATCTTAATGTTAATGCAACAAAAAATATTGCTGAACTTTGCGATAAGTTTAACTCAAAATTAATCTATACTTCAACGGATTTGGTTTATGCTGGTTATAGAGGTTCCATATTGAAAGAAGATGCAAAACTTATTCCTGTTTCACTTTATGCAGAAACTAAATTAATGGGAGAGATAAAAATTCAACAAACATTTGAAAATTATGTAATACTCAGAACAGCACTATTATTCGGGTTCGGTATTAAACATTCCAAAAATCATTTTCAACAAATGTATTTGGATTTGCTACAAGGCAAATCTGTGAAACTATTTACTGATCAATACAGAACACCTCTTTCTTTGATTGAAGCAGCAAGAATAATAAATGAAATTGTTAGCATAGATATAAAATCAGAAATAATAAATTTTGGTGGGCTAGAAAGAGTTTCTCGTTATGAACTTGGCGAAAGATTATGTGAGATAGGAAATCTTGATAAAAATCTTTTGATGAAAATTAAAATGGATGATGTTCCGAATCTTGCAAAGGTTGAAGACGTTTCTATGAATACTAGTAAACTTCAATCTAATGGAATTAAACAGAAAAGTATTGATGAAATGATTTTAGAAATTCTTGAGCACTGAATTATATTAAAACTCAAAAAGTCATTTTGAAGTCCGCCGCGGCGGATTCGACTGAGAAATCTGTAAACTTAATTAATAAGATTTCTCCCTCTGGTCGAAATGACAAAAAATTAATTCTTCAATTTAAATTTAAGGTTCGATCACTCTTAGGACAATTATTCCAGTATGTTTTTTAATTTTCTTTGCGTAATCACTCAAAGTAGTTTCAGTAATTTGCACCTTACTTCCAGCCAATGGGGCGTGCAGAAAATGAATTCTTCCATTATCCATTTTAATGGCTAATCCAACATGACCGATATCCAATCCTTTATCACTGGTTGTTAATGCAATCAAATCACCGGTTTGAATTTTAGATTCCAATTTTTCAATATCATCTTCTGGAATGTAGTAATACTGGCGTGAGTTAATTTCTTTTTCCTGTTTGCTTATAACGGAAATGAACTCAGGGTTTTCTTTAAGTTGTTTATAATACTTTGGATTTTGTGACATGAAATTAACTGCAAATTTAATTTCTTTTCCACCAATTTCTTTTGTTATGTCTTTTATAATTCCTTTTTGCTGATTGTAATAAATCCAATCTGAAAAATAATGTAATCGTGAAGGATATTTATCTAACTTTCCATCCCGGTAACGGATGAATGTTAATTCATTCTGATAATCCTCAAAACTTGTTTTACCTTTTTTAATACATCGGGCAAATGTTAAAGATGTTTCTAAAAATGTTGTGCAGTCAAGTCCGGTTAAATTTATAACAAGCTGTTCATCACCTTCTTTTTCAAGGGTATTGGCAACATACTCGGTTTTTAGAAAACTTTTTCCAATTTCAATAATTACTTCATTAATTGGTTTTTCAGTTAAAGATTTATCAACAGCAAGATTAAATTTTGATTTGCAAACTTCAACATCTTTATCCGTAAAGATTTGAGCGTTAGCATCGAAAGGAAGTAATAAAGCACTTAATAACAAAATTATAAGGTCATTTCGACCAAAGGGAGAAATCTGAATCTTATATTCAAAAAGATTTCTCACTCGAATCCGCCGCGGCGGACTTCGAAATGACATTAAATAAATCCATAATACTCTCATATTAAATTTGGAATACCATTCAAATAAATTCTTCATATTAAACTCTTAATTCTTAATTCTAAATAATATCTTCATTAATTGCAGGCACAGAAGAGTAATCAGCAATTTGTCTTGCGTGTGCAAGATTTTCAAATCGTGCATAATCTTTAATGAATGCAAGTTTAACTGTTCCTGTTGGTCCGTTACGCTGTTTACCGATAATTATTTCTGCAACGCCCTCATTGGATTGACCGTTTTCATCTTTATCAATTCCATAATATTCAGGACGATTTAAAAATATAACAACATCCGCATCCTGTTCAATTGAACCAGATTCACGAAGATCCGAAAGTTGCGGACGTTTGTCAGTTCTTGCTTCAACAGCACGATTAAGCTGTGCAAGTGCAATAACTGGAATGTTTAACTCTTTTGCAAGAGCTTTTAAAGATCTTGAAATGTGGGAGATTTCTCTTTCACGACTTTCAGCTTTTGGCGGACCTTGCATCAACTGAAGATAATCTATTATGATCATTCCAATATTTTTTTCGGCTTTAAGTCTTCTCGCCTTTGCACGAATTTCCAAAACTGTTTGTGAAGGCGAATCATCAACATACAAAGGAGCATTAATTAATTTGTGAGCATTCTTACTTAGCTTAACACCTTCTTCACTCGGCAGTTTACCTGTTCTAACAAGATGTGCATTCAATCTACCTTCTGCACAAAGCATACGAATGATTAATTGCATTGTTGCCATTTCAAGACTGAATATTCCAAT
>JBBQSH010000135.1:0-9442 GCA_038214015.1 Ignavibacteriales bacterium
GACAGATTACAGAATGGCGAGAAACTTTTTGAAGGGTGTAATTGGCGATTCAATAAATCTAATGTTAGCTGCAGCAGCCTTTAACTTCAAAAAGTTGATGCGGAAGCTGAAAACTTTTTTTGGCTCATTTTACAAAAACACGGAACAACTCATTTTTAGATTTTTGGAGTTAATCTTACCTGTTCTAAATATTAAAATGACTTTTTAAGGATCGACTATTTAGTTTATTTGAAGTTTTTTAACAGCAGTGGTAAAAAAGAAATGTAATAGCAGATAAAATTTCCAAAGTGTAATTAATATGGCGTAAGAAATGGCGGGGATTTAAAAAATGTATGATGGAAGTTAGAACCGCAAAGAGCATAGGGTAGAGTGCATAGCGTGTAAAACATTACTGCATTGTTTGATTGTTGAGTTGTTAACCCCTCCCTGCCTCCCCTTTCGAAAAAGGGGAGGAGATAAGAAGTAAAATAAAATTATTTTAGAAGTATCATCTTCTTAGAATTTATGAAAGAACCAGATTGTATTTTGTAAATGTAAACTCCGCTTGCAAGAGAACTTGCGTTGAAGTTTACTTCGTACTTGCCTACAACTTTTTCTTCATTAACGAGTGTTGCAACTTCACTTCCAAGTATATCGTAAATCTTAAGTGTTACAATTCCGTCTTGTGGAATTTGGTAACGGATTGTTGTGCTTGGGTTAAACGGATTTGGGTAGTTTTGACCTAGAGCATATTCTTTTACCAAACCACTTCCATCGAGATTTAATTGTTTGATTTTACTCTTACCGAGTACAGTTTCTTCAGCAAATCTTTCTGTTAATGAGTAGTCAAAATCGCCGGAAGAATTTATTAACAATCTTAATTTTACTTGTGTATTACCAATACCTGCTGTGTTAACCTGGTAAGCAATATTATTATACTGATACACACTATATTCTGAATAGACCACATCGTCAAATGAGCCTATTATTGATCCAGTTAATTCATCCAAAAGTTCAACTTTAAAATTAATTGACCTATTGTTTGTTAGCTGGATGGCCGCTGCAATTGAATCGGTTACACCATATTGAACACTGTAATAGAAAATGGAATTGTCTGAAAGAGTAAAAGGTTCAGTTTCTAAGAATTCATTAACCTGACCAATTGTATTAATATTTATTGTATCTGATAATGACTTAAATGTTACTGGAATATTATCAACTAAAACATCACCTACTGCAAAATAAAATTGAGCCGAATCTTTAAATACAATTCCCTCTCTAGCACTTAATATAGCGAGATTGTTTTTCTTGGGCGTAACGTGCTCCATATTTGTAGAAAGGTTAAAATAAAAAGGTAATGTTGTTGGTTTGAAAAGATTAGCCTTTGCGGAATTTAATGTACTACCATTACCAATTTGTACATCTTTTCCGTTTGCATCCAACTGACAAATTGAATTTATACCGCTGCCCAGAACTACTTTTCCAGAGAGATCACTCTGCTCAGAATATGCGAAAAAAAACTGGGAATTATTATCAAGTTTATTTATTGTTGGAAGATTTGTTTTTGTTCCATAAATCTTTTTAGTTCCTGTTGTTAAATCCTTATAAACTGTTTTATATTCCCAATTAGTAAGAGCATTTATACGCTGTGGACCGGTAGGGCTTTCATCAGCAGTAGTTTGGCGGGCACCTTGCCATACAGCCTTGACAACATTATTATTCATTGTAATAAGTGAAGGTGCATAATTCTTTACGAATCCGCAATCATCTGAAATATTAATTGTAGAGCCTGATAAAGTTGCACTCAAAGTATTTATTCCTGTCACTGACAATGTACGTGATTGGATTTTTGATGAAGTGCTGGTGGTTCTTTGTTCCCAAGCTATTTTATATTCGCAAGTATTTGTATAATGATTATAATTTGTAGAGATAGCTGGTGTAAATGAGGATGCATTTGTTCCTGGGATTAAAGTTGGGCTGCCAAGCCATTCAAAGTAAAAGCCATTAACAGGGACATACCCAACCAAATAATATATTCCAGGGGCCCAGTCGTTAAAATTATCATAGGTTTTTAATTCATAAACAAGAACAAAGTGTGATTTTGTTGACTGGTTTGCATTTGATGCAATTACCGGATTATTAAATAAGCCATCACTAAATCCATCAGTAATTGTAAGCTGTTGTACTATCTGACTGGTTGAAGGTATTATTCTCATTACTCGAATGTCGGAAGTTAATGGACTATTATCGTATGATTCAGCAAATGTAATTAATACCCAAGCATTATCTGGACCAATGACTGTACTAATCGATGGCGAAGTTGAATATGCAGGGCTAAGTGGTGTTCCATTATTTTTTATACTCCAAGTCGAACCTCCATCTGTGCTCGCTTCGTACCAAACACGATTCATACTTTCATACACTGAATTTAGTTGTGCTGTTCCATAAGTTGTACGTAAAAATTTTCTCTGGCTGTTGTTTGAATATGCATTTGTGCTGTTAGAAAGCTGTGTGCCTTTATAGACTGCCTCTGCAATAGCATTTTCTGACGAAAAGACTATTGGTGTTTCTAAAGCAGTTGGATATTTATAATTAACATCTGCCCCACTCCAGTTCTGAAAATAAAACCTGTGTGTTTTACCTGTTTGTGTTAACGGTATATCCTGAACCGCATCTACTTTTACGGAGTAGTAGGGTGGTTGCCAGTTACTCCCTGGGCCACTTTGATTTAAGAAGACGCCTTTGTGGGTCGAGCCAGTTGTAATGTTTGGAGATGTAGAAAAATTAATGGTATAAGGTAAAAGTGACTCTACAGTGCCATCTCCTCTGTTACGAGGACCTCTTTCATTGTCTGAATAATCATCTACTATCCAGGGATTCTTAAATATAAAATTACCTTGATTAACTGAAAAAGAATTTTCTAATTTGTTCGTGACCCTTACATCATAAGTTTGTTTAAAATGTGCCATAACTGAACTTGTATTTGATCCTATAGGGATTCTTGCGTGATTAACAAAATAATTAGCTCCAAGATTATTATTCCAAACATTATATTTTCTAAACACGTTATTGGCTGGATCTTTAAAATCTTGTAATGCTTTTAGATACCAATCAGATGTTTGAGTTGGTCTAATTATAGTTTCATCTGGATGTTCATCCCATTGATTGTTTGCCCACTTGTTCCAGACGCCAAATGATTCGGAAATTTCATCATCTATTTGCGCAATTCTTAATCCTGGTTTTAAATCATAAGTACGTTGGACCAAAGGGCCCCAAACACCATTTAGTTTAGTTCTTGCATTTATTTTAATAACGGTGTTTTCATATGGATAAGTAACACGCCAAGGTCGATTAAATGGAAATTCCCAACCTGCTGTTTTAGGATCTATCGGTTCTGAACCATCATCTGTATACGCGACATATCCTTCCACATTAGATTGCCAGTTTACTTCAATTGTAATTGGAACAGGGTATTGACCACTAGCGGGGATAATTGTCGCTGGAGGTGGCATTGTTCCAAATGTATATGTTTCAGATTTAATCTCGCTATCAGGAAAGCCAGATTTAATTGCAATAGCTTTGATTATCATATCACTATTTATTGAAAAAGAGGTTGAATATTCTGTGCCATTTGTGCTCGATGGTTCAGAATTATCTGTAGTATAATAAATTGTTGCTTCTGGTGTTACACAACTAATAGTTATCAGTTGTGGAGTAAGATAATTATTTCCTGCGGGTAATATTACGGGAGTAGCAACTTGTGCCTGGTTTGAAATTATAAAGGGATAACTTAATCCGAATCCTTCACCCGAGAAGGTATTATCGATCATTCTAATTCTAAATGTACCTTCAACATTTGGTATTGTCCAGTTGATTGAATTGTTAACACTTCGTGGACTTGGATGCGATGCAATCGTCGAATAATATTCATAATTACCAAATGCATCTTTTTTTAATAAATCTATTGAAATTGCACCCCCAATATTATCAATCCATTTAATTTCTTTAGTCTGACTTGGCATATAAGCTATACCGGGTTGTGGGCTTAGAATTGTAATTAATCTATTTACATTCCAACCTAAATCTTGTAAAACTGCAAGTCCAAGTTCACCCGGTGAGTGTATTGATTCTGCCATACCAAGTTGCGGAGACATTGATGAATTTTGATTACCAGCTGGAAATGTATCCTCATCAAAATGTGCTAATGTGCTGCCACCTTCAAATGGATATGGAGCATACAGTTTTGGTAAATTATTCAAATACATCTGCTTAGTTATAGGGCCATCAAAATATAAATTAGTACTTTGTAAAGCATTTGCCAGTTCACCAGAAGGATTTGGATACTGATTTGTATTTGTTAACCTATAAATTGTTGTAGAATTTGGTCCAACAACCCCAAATTTCTCGTAGTATTGTGCAAATCCTTTTTCATTATTATTAGGATAATTTTGACCCCAACTACCTATATTATTTTCAACTTTCATGGAATGTGAAAACCCAAATCCGTGAGTAACTTCATGTAATATTACTGAAACCAAATCATGTTTTTCTGAAGGAGTATTTCCATCAATTCCATAATACCAACTAAAATCACTACTCACTTTAATATTTATTTCCTCATCGCTACCATTTAATTCAGTTCCACTTAATGCCTCAGCTAAACTAACTGGAAAGTTAACATCTGCTAAGGGTGCATTAGTGAAGTTTTTCTTATAGCTCGTTGCATTTGATTCCGCCAAGATACCTTCACCTAGAGGTACCCATTCAGCTTTAATTCTTATTGGTATCGAAGAGTTTATAAGATAACTCCAAATATTTAGAGCATAGTTAAAGGCATTTTGCGCTTCAGAAGGCCAGGCTCCAATATAATTTGCTGAAATATTAAGTGTTTGAATTTTAGATAATGAATTATGGTCGCGATAAATACTTGGTGAAGGTATTTGTGTGAAATAATTGACATATTTAGCTTTTGATAGAAAACTTGGTGTTAATGAATTCTGCTGTGGGAAAAGAGTTAAATCAAACATCAGAATAACTAAGATTATAAAAAACCGTTTCATAAAACCTCCTGGGATTATTAAAGAAAAAATTTATTATCTTTAATAAGCAAAAAAAGGCGATGGCAGCTAGCTAGGCTGTTAAAATATGTATAGACGCTTTCTTTGCTAATTAACCCGCCTGTTGATGCAACAATAGGCGGGATTTTGTTTTTTAAGCTTTTTACTCCTTAATTATTTTACATTAATTTCTTCTTCCAATTTCTACAATTGCCTTTCCCTGATAATTACCAGCAATAGCTACAATATCATTCTTGAAGCTCAATCTGGAATATCCTTTTAAATAATTACCATTATAAATCTGCCAGTTTACTCCATTGAAGTGACTTATGAATCCAGAGTCACCATCTATAAAAATATCATTAATTTCGTTGCCTCTTATTGAATTTGTTCCAACTTGTGGTAAATTAATTTGTTCCCAAGTGCCTAGTTTATTTACAAAAACACCTTCACCGCATACATATAAAAAGTTTTCATTGTTTGTCCATGTTGAGTAAAGTCTAACATCTCTATTCCAATTAACAGCCTCAACTTTACCATCAACTATTTTTAATATTTTTTTATCACCGGGAACAAAGAATGATGAAACTGCACAATAAACAATCGTATTATTTTGTTGATTTGTTATACCCCAGGCATCATTTATTATTGAAGTCGTTCCACTCTCAATCCTTGTCCAGCTGCTGCCATTATAGTGTGCTATGTTGCCGTTGTTACCTGTAATGTAGAAATCATTACTTGAAACCCCCCACATTTTATTTATTAAAGCAGGGAAAAATGCGGATGTATTAACTGACTGAAAGGCCGATCCATTCCAATGAATTAAGCTAGCAATACCAAACCATACATCATTTTGATTAAAAGCGTATATAGCTCGTATACCTGTATAGAAATTTTGTCCATTATAGTAATACGGTATCCTTAGTAATTCCCAGCTTTGTCCGTTCCAATGCACCGCATTGTAACAGGTTGGGTCCGGATTCCCAAGAGAATCATTCATATAAATTTCCCCAACAGCCCAAATATCATTTTCGTTTATTATGGCAACATCGTAAAGTATACTGCTGCTGTGTTGCCCAAAGGTAAAAGTTTCAAAAGTAAAGTTGTGGCTGGTGGTGTCCATTGTTATTGCGTTTACTTTGTTGCTTGATACCGGATTCTGGATGCTGGATACCTGGAAAGAATAATTTTGGTTTGGGAGTAATGAGTCTACATAAAGTAGTGAGTCTTTAGTGCTCAGACTGAAGGTCTGAGTTACGGTGTTATTTTTTAATAGATTTATAGTTGCAGGCATTTGTATGTTGTTTGTTGTTAGTTGCAGCCAGGCTTCGGTGCAGCTTACATCTTCAAGTTTAAGTGCAAGTTCAGGTTCAAGTTTTGGGTCTGTGGGGCTGCAAGAGGTTAAGTTCAATATCAATCCGCCTGCGGCGGACAAGTTCAAGAAAAGGAAAAGGACGAATAGAATATTTTTTTTCATTGTAGCTCCCCGGCTGTGCCTTAGTTTAGTTTCTGTAAATGTTGGGTGAGTATAAATAGTTTTTTAATTGAGTGAGAAGACATAAGAGAAAAAACTCCAGGTTCTCTAGAAATTGCAGAGAGAGAGAGAGTTAAAAATCGTGCCAAAGTTTTTATATTCAGTTATCAAAAGTAACCCGATTAATATTATAACAGATAATTTCTAAAACAAACGTAAACAATAAAACTGCTTTATTCAACATAGGAGGAAGTATTTCTATAAATAATTTTTGTCAAAGGGATATGTTAATTATAGCAAGTATAATGCCCTGAGTATTCTTTTGTTTTCTAAATGTTTTTTATTCAGGCAAGTAAAAAAGAAACGATTAAAGAT
Organism: Ignavibacteriales bacterium; assembly: GCA_038214015.1. Lineage (GTDB taxonomy): Bacteria > Bacteroidota > Ignavibacteria > Ignavibacteriales > Ignavibacteriaceae > IGN3. Next base: position 6,886 of record JBBQSH010000135.1, read on the forward strand.
AAAAAAGTTACACTGTGTAAAAAACTTGGCGAGAGAAATGACGGGGAAAATAAAAATGTATGATGGAGAATGGGTGATGATTTAATTAAAAGATTAAAAAAATTTAAAGATTAAAATATTTAATGATTGAAAGATTGGTGAGAAAATTTTTATTTAGAATTTATAATGATTGAACAAAGATTTTAAAACAAAAAACCCGTCCCAATTTTTAATTGGGACGGGTTAGGGCAAACTCCTCAAAAGTTCTATGATCTACTTATCTGTTTTGGAGGGTTATGCACTATCTTTCTAATCGTATCAAATTGAAGATAAGGATATTCTGCCCTTAGAGTATCAATCGCATCACCAGTTCTAATTTTTTGAGAACGTAATGTTTTAAATCGTCTTCGAATAATATAATCCCTTACCGAGCGGTCATTAATTAAACCACGGCTGTTAAGTAAATCCCAAATCTCATCACTTATGAGATCGGCTAATGGATTAGAAATTGTTTTTGGAAATATGAAATTTTCCATGTCATCCTCCGCATATTTTTTTAACGAACCTATTTTGAACTCCGGTTTAATTTTAATTACTGATTAAAATATTTTTAGGTTGATTTCTGGGATAAAAGTGCAAAATTATTGATGGGCGCGCAACTGCATATATATGCGGTTTTTTGATTGAGGGGAATTATAATGTTTTGAATACTGCACGATTATGCAGTGTTGTTTTGCATCGTCATTGCGAATCCCACTTAAGTGGGTGAAGCAATCTGAAGTTTTTTATTACCAATTATTGTAAGATTGCTTCGTTCGAAGACTCGCTCGCAATGACCTAGAAGATAATTTATAGTTAATTTAAATAATTTTTTTTCTAATTGCTTTTGCTACTGCTTCGGATTGTGAATGAACGTGGAGTTTTTTGTAGATGTTTCGGATATGATGGCGGACTGTATCAACTGCAATAAATAATGTTTCTGCTATTTCCTGGTAGTTATATCCATCCGATAAAAGATTTAGCACACTAATTTCTCTATCACTTAAATCATAATTCTGAGTTTGAGGAGAAATACTTTTGCCTTCTTTAAAGGCAGTTATTACTTGCCGAGCAATTCTGGAACTCATTGGTGAACCACCATCATTAGCATCTTTTATTGCTTCAAGTAATCTTGCAGGCGGAGTTTTTTTTACAAGATAACCGCAAGCACCGGCACAAAGTGCATCAAAAACAAATTCACTTTCTTCATAAATTGTTAACATAAGGATGCTAAGATTAGGATTTTTTATTACTGCGAATTTCGCTCCCTCAATTCCATTCATTCCAGGTAAACCAATATCCATAAGCACAACGTTTATTGGGAGAGAACTGATCTTGGGTAAAAAAGATTCTACATCCCCAAATGCGCCAATACATTTATAGCCCTCTGTTCCATTTATTAATGCGGCAAGCCCTTCTCTAATTGTATTGTTGTCTTCAACTATAGCTACATTGATCATTTTTTAAACAGCACTTTAAGTTTACTAGTTGTACCGGATTTACCAATGAACCTAATTGAAGTTCCGGTATTTGAGGACGATTTAATTTTAATTCTTCCTTTTATTTGGGCGGCTCTGTTTTCCATATTTTTTAATCCATTACCTTTAGAAATTTTAGATTCATCAAATCCATTTCCATCATCGCTTAAGGAAATTTCTAAAACATCATTTCTTAAATTTGATTCAAGTGTAATTTGCTTACAGTTACTATGTTTGATTGAATTATTAATCGCTTCCTTAAAAATCAAATAGAGATTCTGCTTAACATCCATTGGAAGTTTTACATCCTGCAGTTTTTCAAGATTTTTTGTTCTAAAAGAAATTCCCATAGAATTAAGTAATTCGCTATAATTATCTTTTAACCGAAGTATCAAATCATGCAAAGAGTCACGGCTTGGATTTACGACCCAAACAATATCGCTCATATTATCAACAAGCTGTCTGGAGATGTCACTGATTTTATTTAGTTCGCCGCCGGATATTTTTTGTTCAGAATTATTTTTCCTTGATGCAACTTCACTTAAAATAGAAATCTCAGTTAAACCAGAACCAATGTTATCATGTAAATCGGCAGCAAGTTTAGATTTTAATTTTTCAATTACAAGCAAGTTTTTAGTCCTGATTGTACCAAGGTAGTAAATAAATACTGCTAATAAAATTATCATAAGAGTGATAAACCACCATGTTTCCCAGAATGGATACAAGATTTTAATTTTTATTGAAGCATAATTTTCTGACCAAACTCCCTCACTATTTGAACCGCGTACTTTAAATATGTAATTACCCGGTCTTAAGTCAGTGTACGTTGCAGTTCGAGATGATGATTCAGTCAACTGCCATTCATCCTGCAATCCTTCCAGAATAAATGAATACTGATTGTCCTGTGGATCGGAAAAATCCAGCGAAGAAAATTCAAACGAGATAAAATTCTTTTTGTAATCAAGAATCAATTCATTCCTATCACCTTTTACATGCTCATTAAGAACTTTAACTGCAGTGATAACAACCTGCGGAATATAAGTATTAGGTTTAATTGTAGT
>JBBQSH010000136.1:0-9441 GCA_038214015.1 Ignavibacteriales bacterium
CTTGGAACATTTCAACTATTTTTCTTTGGGACATATTTGCCGCATAAATATCCGCATACTGAAAATATGCAGCCACATAAAGCACGCACACAAAAACGAAATCATTTGTGGGCGATGTTATCCTGTTACTTTTTTGGATATCATTATGAGCATCATGAATCACCTAGAACACCATGGTGGAAGTTGTATAAGATGAAAGAAGGTAATTCAGAAATTAAGTGTTGATAGTTTCGTTAATGATTTTTGTGAGATCTGATTTACCGAACGGCTTAACTAGAAATTTTGTGGCCCCAGCCTGATAAAACTCTTTAATTTTTTCTTCTATATATTCGCTTGAAATTACAATTATTGGTCTCTTAAAAGGATCGTGTCGTTTTATATCCTTACAGATAAAAATACCCTGCTGCCAATAATTCTTATCGACATCAAAAATAAAATGGCTATAAGAGTTGTCTTGAACGAACTCAAGTTTAAACTCTCTTATGCTGTAATTAGAAAGAGTATACGAATTTTTCAGAAATGCTTTTACTAATTCAAATGTTTCACCCGAATTATCAATCATAAGTATCTTGTTAGCACCTTTTGATTCATCCAAATCACTAACGGTTAAAAAAGCCTTAGATTGATTTAATGGAAGTGTAAATGTAAATGTTGATCCAACTCCCTTTATGCTATCAACAAGTAATGATCCGCCTAATTTTTCTATATATCTTTTAGATAGTGCAAGTCCTAATCCGTTACCTTCATAATTTCTTCCTACATTTAAATCTTCTTGACTAAAAGGTTGATAAAGATGATCCAAATATTTTGTAGAAATTCCAATACCTGTATCTCTTACTTTACAGATGGCTAATCCTTTTTCTGGCAAAGTGCTAACATCAACTTCCACATAACCTTGATGAGTAAATTTAACGGCATTACTAATCAAATTATTAAAAGCATTTTCAACACATTGAACATCTACATCCACATAAATCTTTTTATGAGAGAAGTTAGTTCGTAACTCAAGAGTCTTTTCCTTTGCCTGCTTTTGATATTCAGGTAAGCAATTTTGAATAATACTGATAAGATCTGTGGTTTCAGTATTTAAATTATAATTACCTGCTTCTATCTGTGCAAACTCTAACATTTGTGTAATGCTTTTAAATAGTCTTTCACTGCCGCTGTGAAGATTATCCAGATAAATTTTATCCTCGGGACCAATTTTATCAGCTAAGTTTTCTTTAATTAAGGATGAATAACCTAAAATTATATTTAACGGAGTACGAAGTTCGTGTGATAAAACATTCAAGAATGTATTTTTTAATCTTTCAGATTCATAACTGGTATCGCGTGCTTTTTTAACTTCTTCTTCAGTTAAAAGCATTTCAGTTTGATCTTCGTGATACATTACAATATAAGGTTCATCTTCATCTTTAATTATAAAAATGTTTGTTCTTAAAATTGGGATGGCATAATCACGAGAACGCAGCAAGGAATCTTCATAATAATCTATCGCTGTATATGTTTTGCCATTAAGTACTTCCATAATTTTATCAACAGCATTATTTTCTTTAAGAACGCTATCATTAAAAATTGAATATTCTGCTAGTTCATCAAGATGATAACCCCACAAAATTGTAAAGGCCTCATTAATATAAACTATTTTACCGCTCTGCTCTGCCATCTGAACTGGAAAGCGGACTTTGTCATACATAAGGCTAACGTATTTTAAAAAATCAGTTGTTACCATTTTTACATAATAGGTAATGAAATTTCTATTTTAGTTCCTGTTTCTGAATCGAGCAATTTTATTTCACCGTTATGTCTATCGATTATACTTTTACACAAAAACAATCCATAACTATTTTTCTTCGGTGTATAAGATACAAACAAATCTTTGCTTACATCTTCTGGTATTCCCGGACCGTTGTCTTCCACTATAATTCTAACAAATTTTTCATCAGCTAAAGACTGAATAGAAATTGTTACATCTTTCTGAGCGTTTACCGAGTTAGTAAATAAATGAACAAGAAGATGCTGTATTTGTTCTGAATCATAATTACATAGTGGAATATTATTTAACTCAGTTTTAAATGTTACAAACTGATATTTCTTCATCGGGGAAATATATTTTATCACCGACTGGATAGTTCTGTTCAAATCTCCGCTGTCTTTATTAAGATTCATTATTGCGGTTTCCATCAGAACCTGTGCATACTTTTGAATGCTTCTAATGCTATCGATTGCTACCTTTGATTTTAATTTTAATCGATCATACAAAAGTGATTCTTTGCCAATTCCTGAATCTTCATTTTCTTTTTTTAGTCTCTCTAACATTCTAAGCAAACTCTCGTTTTCCAGCAAAGCTAAATGGACGAGTCCTTGCAAAGATTGTCCTATCTCAGAATCAATACCTGCTTTTAATGCTTTACGTTCAGCTTGTATTAGTTGTGTATTTGCTTCCTGCAAGGCGGAGTTAGCATTTAATTGGTTTTGATATAATTGTGCATTTCGAATCGCTGCGGCTGCTTGTCCGGCTAATATCTCAAAAGTACTTGTGGTTTCCTTTTCTTTTATTCTATGTAGATGTTTACTATCCACATAAATAACCCCTATCTTATTACCATCTGTAATTAAAGGGGAACAAAGAATAGTTTGAAGATCCAATCTTAGAATACTTTTACTTGATTCTAAAGTTACATCACTTTGGGCACCTTCAATAAATCTTGATTGCCCATTATAAAAAACATCTTCAACAACAGAGTTACTTATCTGGAAAAGACTTTCAGGAAGTTCTTTTCCATTTGAATCCAATCCAAGTTTAAACTCTAGTTTACCTGAGTGACTTTTTAAAACAATAAATCCTCGTTCAGAATTTGTTAAGCGAATTGCATTCTTTAGAACTAATTCAAGAACATCATCAAGTATAAGAGAGCGATTTATACTGTTAAGGATGTTTAAAATTACTTCAAGATTTTTGGCTTTCTCCGAAGTAAGATCAGTATCCAGGCTGGTTTTAATTCCGCTGTCAATATTTTTCTTGAATTCCGAAAATTTCATTTAATGTTAAGTGTTCTCAAATAATTAATAAAGCAAATTAAATGTGCAATAATTATACCGTTCTACAGGCCAAATATAAATGAATAAAGCAAGAAATGATGTAAATAATACTTAAAATATTGTTAATCTTTAAGTAGTTTCCAAGAAATAAACCATTCTGTATCATCCCCGCCTCTCCACCATGCTTTTGCAATTCCGGCTGAAATTGTGGATTCAAGATTATACCAATGCTCGAACAAAATATTTAACTGTGCACCCAGATTAACAGCCTTATCAATATCTGGTGAATCAGAGAATAATCCTTGAGAAAAAACGGATACATTTATGTTTTTAAGGTCAATACTTCCAATTGATAAATTTGGTATTCGAATTGGCGGGAAAGAGTTTTCCATCATAACTTTTAAAAATTTATGAGATGCAATACTATAGATTGGAACACCTGGAAATCGAAACATTTTTTCAAACTGTCTAACAGGTTCGTTATCAATTTCTCGGTTTCCAAATCCGCCAAAGAAGAACATAGTTTCGGGAATATTATCATTTACAAAATGATAACCCGTTGCAGCTTTTAAGTGAAGAACATTATGTGAGGTTAAAAAGATAAAGTATTTATCCCATTCTCCCATCAACTGCCCGGAAAATTGTGGATCATCAGGATTGGAACCGTAACCGAGAACAGAAAATTTAAATAGATCTCCGGACTCCCAATCAATACTGCCAATAGTTTTTCTAAGATCTCTGATTTCAAGTTCTGATTTAAGGATAGCAAAATCAGGTTGGTTAACTTCTGTAAGATTATCATTAATGAATTTTATTCCGCGATAAATAGAAAGTTCTGTACTCTGTTTAACTTTTAGGGGATTGTCATAGATCAAATAATTGTTGTATCCAACTGTAAATCTTCCTCCAAGCATTCCTCTTTTTCTTGTGTTAAACAAATCAAAAAAGTCAGCTGCGTTTTGTTCAATACTCAAACTAAATTTTTGATGATAGCTATACTTCAAACGTAAATGAAATTTTATATCATTGGTCGTTTCTTTGAAAGGTGAAATTCCTGCTTCAATAACAAGATCGTGATTAAGAAGCGGATCATTAAGTTGTGTAAATAAACCAAGCACAACACGAGTTTGAAATCCGGATACTATTGGAATAAATGTTTTAATTGAAAAATCATTTATTGAAGAATAAGATTCTTCTTTTGTAAAAAGATTTTTATCAATTACTTCAGCAGCAGGTTTTAAATTCAAATCATATAATTCAGGTGATTTATCTAATATCTTTTGTCCAAAATAATTTATTGCAGGCAGCTTGTCTGCTTTAGAAATTGCAAATTTAACAGGAGTAAATCCATCCGTACTAAACTCCATTGCTACGAGTGAATCCAAAGAAACCTCTATCGGTTTAAAAAACCCTTTTAAAGTATTTGTTAAAGGAATAATTTCTTCGGTTTGTAAATCGTATCTGTAAATATTAGAAACACCATTAGTGTAGGCATTCCAGTATAAGAATTTTCCATCCAAAGACCAGGATGGATTTTCAGGCGATCCACTTGAAGTGATTACTTTAAATTGAAAAGCATTTCCATTTTCCAACCCGGTTATGTCTGAAATAATTATTGACTGCTGACCACTAGATCTATGTAAAACAGCGGCAAGTAGACTACCTTCTCTGTTGATAGATAAATCAGAAAATTCATCACCAACATTAAATACCGTAAGTGATTGATACTCTGAATAGGGATATTTTGATCTTACTAATATTGCTTTGCCACTTAAATGTTGTATGCCCCAAAGCTCATGTTTATTTTCAGAAATAGTTAGTTGCCCGATTCTTGAATCTTTAAACAATAATTTTTCTTTGCTGCTATTTAAATCATATTCCCAAACATCTCTATAAAGCTGATTATTGTTGGTTGTATAAAATAGTTTTTTATACGATTCATCGTATGCCACAGCAGCAACCTGAACAAGACTTGGTGAAGGTAATGTGGTTATATAATCCGACGTTTTAGAATCTAAATTAAACTTCTGTATTTCTGCCAATTCATCTTTTCGATGATACCCGAATAACAATGAATTACTTTTTGAATCGTAATTTGTATGAGTAACCCACCCAAATGGTTTGTTAGAAAGTTTTTTGTAATCCGTAAGCGGATATTTTTTAATTAGTGAGATATTAGAATTTTGAAATTTCTTTTCATCTGAAATAAAGTTCTCCCAAGCAGTATTAAATTCTAACCCGTATATTTTTTCAAACTTCGATTCTAAACCTGGATAAAATTCATCTGGTTTAAGAGAGAACCAATCATATAACTTTTGTGCTCCATATTTATTTGTTATGTGTGCTATAAATCTTGTTCCATACAAATAAAGTATGTTTTCCAGCAATATACTTTTATGAGAAGTAACATTTTCTATTTCAGATACGCCCGGAAATTCTAAATCATCATTTACCAAAGATCTGAAATACATTTCATCAAAATTTCCAAGAATTCTACCATAACCCCCACTGAACCACGTTTCTATAAAAACAGCAATTGCTTCCTGATACCATCGCGGTGCGTATCTATTGTGATTAGTGAGTAAACTATAAAAGACTGTTAGTGGTTGGTTTTTATCGGGGTTTACTTTTCCTGTCACGCTTCTAAAAGAAGATTCAAAATTGGAGGCCATATCATTAACAACTATGTGAACAAGTTCGTGACTGATTAACCACTGAAATCTTTCGGAATATGGAACCATTTCATATCCTGGTTCTAATGGTTCAATCTCAATTCTAATATAATTTTCCGGTATAGTGGTTGTTGCTCCAAAACCGTAATCGCTTACATCATAAGTATTAATAATAATTTTTTCATCTGGTTGATAATTAAAAAGTTTTTGTAACTGAGCCAAAGAATTTTCTGCTGAGGAAAGTAAATGGTTTACAAGATGTGAATGAGAATCACGATAAATAATTTTAAAATGTTCACTCTCTTTGCTAAACCAATCTCCAAACTCTCTTTTACTTATTCTTATAATTAACTCATTAGGTTCCTTTCCTTCATAAACCTCTGTTATTGTTTCCTTTTCATTAAGGATAAATTTACATTCAAGAAACTGTAATTCACTTTTAATTTCAAGTCTATCAATAATATCATTTGCTTTAAGGATGATTGTAGAATCATTTGATATAGTAGTATTCCATAAAATTAGATTCAAACTTTGTAAACGATAGAAACTATAAAAATTTTCAATCTTTCCGTTTGTTTTAATTGTAAATAGTATATTTTCAGACCCAGGTTCAATAGCAATACTTGCAAGCTGAATGCTTTTTACAGACTCGGATTCATCATATTTTTTTATCTTCTCTAAAATTTTTATTCTGTTTGCAGCTAAAGGAACCAACTCCTTATTCCAATACTTATTTATCACATCAATAATCGAAGTTAGTGAAATATAAAGCTTATCGTTTTTAGTATATGGGGGACTTGATAACTGAAATGTTTTAATAGAGCTGTCGCTTAAACCAATTATGGAAACAAAAGGATTATTTGAACTGATGTATAATTCATAATTTTCAAATGATAATCTAACTGATTCTATTTCATCATTAGTGGAAATGGAAATTTGAAGTGCTTTTGCTAAATCAAAAAGTGAAACGTACAAAACACCAGCTTGATTTTCTGCATCAATTAAATCATAGCTGTTTTCATGAATCAACGCCACTTTTGTTGCGTCTTGAGAGAATGATATTGAATAGAAAACAAAAAATACAACAATAACGTAGATAATCTTCATGAAAAATTTAATCTAAGAGAATAACTAATAATATTTTATTTATAGTTTAATTTAAAAAAAAAGCCTTCAAATAATTGAAGGCTTTATAAAATAAATTTTAGTTTAAAGAACTATCGTGACCAAGCGTATCTTCCGCCTAATTCCTCAAGCTGTGAAGTTGATCTTGCCCAAGCGTATCTTCCGCCTAATTCTTCAAGCTGTGAAGTTGATCTTGCCCAAGCATATCTTCCACCTAATTCCTCAAGCTGTGAAGTTGATCTTGCCCAAGCATATCTTCCGCCTAATTCTTCAAGCTGTGAAGTTGATCTTGCCCAAGCATATCTTCCGCTTAATTCTTCAAGCTGTGAAGTTGATCTTGCCCAAGCATATCTTCCGCCTAATTCCTCAAGTTGAGAATTTGATCTATTTTGTAAAATCAAATTATCAGATGATTCATTAGTATTCGAAACACTGATTTGCTGTTCAACCAGAGTTGCATCGCCCTGAACTCTGTATCTAACTGCTTCCTCGACCTGTGCGAAAGAAGTTGCAACTAGAGCGAACAGCACAACAAACATTAATATAGATTTTTGCATAGCTCCCACCATGTAACTGATGAAATAATTATTTATGACACTGAACTCATATTAAATTTAACTCCGCATAACTGGAGTTAGCCCTCTAATAAGTGTTTAAATATGGCAATGGAAGTGCCAAGGATGATTGCTAATAATCAAAATTTTTAGATGTTTTATTTTGAGGATCGGTTAATGTTACCGAATTGGAGCGGAAATTATGTTTTTTTTGTAAAATAATTTTACAACAAAAAAGGACTAAAAGACATAAAAAATCATCAATTATTTCTTTTTAGAAACTAAAGTATCAAGTTTCGGTCTCGAAATTCCGAGTAATTTTGAAGCCTGTGATTTATTACCACCGACTTTCTCTAAAACTTGAATAGCGTAATGTTTGGTCAATTTCTTTAAATCTGTGGTACCATAATTTAAATCCATACGAATAACATTCTCCGGAATCTCTCCATCGAAGAAATTTAATTGCATTACTGCCGGAACAGAGTTAATAAGATTTGAAAAGTCACTAAGAGCAAGTTCACCGTTCTCTGAAAGTAATACTGCCCTTTCAATTACATTTTTTAATTCGCGAACATTTCCCGGCCAGGGATACCCGAGAAAAAAGTATCTTAATTCTCTACTAATTTTTTTTACTGATTTATTAAAACTAAAATTAAACTCTTCAATAAAATGATCAGCTAAGCTTATAATATCTTCACTCCTTTCTTTTAAAGGGGGAAGTTCTATTGTAACGACATTTAAACGATGATACAGATCTCTTCTGAATGACCCTTCTTCAATCATTTCTTCAATATTTTTATTTGTAGCAGAAATAATCCTGGCACTAATAGGTATATCAACAATACCACCTAATCTTTTAATTACTTTTTTCTCAATAGCTCTTAGAAGTTTTGCCTGTAAGTTTAAACTCATATCACCAATTTCATCAAGAAAAAGTGTTCCGTTTTCTGCAATTTCAAACAAGCCAAGTTTTCTTGTTCTAGCGCTGGTAAATGCACCGGCTTCGTATCCAAACAGTTCCGATTCAAGAAGATTCTCCGGTATTGCTGTACAAACAATATCCACAAATGGATCTTTACGGTTTTTCCCGTAATTGTGGATTGCTCGTGCAAATAAACCTTTGCCAGTACCCGTCTCTCCCAATAGCAAAATATTTGATGCGGTTTGTTCCGATACTTTTTTGGCTAAATCAATAGTACGTGAAAACTTTGGGGAACTTCCTACTATTCTTGCAAGATTATATCTGATATTCTCTTCATCCCTTTGGGATGATACTGAAGTTTTGTACAAGCCATTTGTTATAAGTTCTTTTATATATGATGTGAATTTTATTATTTCGTAAGGGAAAACAAATATCTCATGCAGCCCCATTTTTGCGATTGTACTAACAAGTAAAGCATTATTATTTCTGATTACAGTTATAATCTTATTTGGAATTTCTTTTTTAGCCTGTGCAACTTCAGCTAATAATCCTGAGGCTAACGAATCGATTTGCAGAACAATAATTGAATCTTCCTCAGCAGAAAATGATTTAGGATTAGTAAAGGCGATTGGAATACTTTCTAATTCAACTTGTCTTAGACCAGCATTGATAGCACTTATATCCTCGCTATCGGAATAGATTTTAATATTAACTTTTTTGGTATTCATTTAACTGGGTTTGATTGCCAATTAGAACTAGTTTTTCTAAAACTTTTTTTCTTTCAGGATGATTAAAATATGCTAATCTTATTTTGCTGCTTGTAATATTTTCACCAATCATATTAATCAATTCATAAGCATAGTGCCGCGGCTTTTTGGCTTTGTGAAAATTACCTCGTTCCCAATAAGTTTCAGCAATTGTAAAAAGAACTTTCCAGGTCAATTCGTTTATACTTTCATCTTCGATTAAATTGTATGCCCTCTCAAAATATTCTATTGGAGATTTTAGATTTTCATTTTGAGTATGATAAGCGATCTTCCCCAATAAATATTCTCTTTGCGCCCTGAATATAACATTTTGTTGAATAAATTTATTAAAATCTTTATCAGCGAGATAAAATATTGCG
>JBBQSH010000137.1:0-9392 GCA_038214015.1 Ignavibacteriales bacterium
ATTCAATCCAATGTGATGATGATAATTTCCTGATGAAAGAAATACAGCATTCTTTCCAAACCTTGCTGTAACCTGAAATCCAAGCAAGTCCCTGTAAAATGCCAATGCTTTATCAAGATTTGAAACAGTTAAATGAACGTGTCCTATTCGTGTACGGGGATTTAATTCGTAATCCATCAAACTCCAAAATTTTATTTATGATTAACTTTTACCGCTTTAACTTTCCAGATTTTATCTGCGTATTCTTGTACTGATCTATCGCTTGAAAACTTTGATACTCGTGCAACATTATAAATAGATTTTTTTGTCCACTCCTCTTTATTCTTATACAACTCAGCAACTTTATCCTGGGCATCAATATAGGATTGATAATCTGCAAACAGGAGATAGTAATCAATATTCATCAGTCCACGAATCATATCATCAAATATTCCAAACTCTTTTGGATTAAAGAAGTTTGTTGCAATCATATCAACAACATGCTTTAGCTCAGCATTCTTTTCGTAGTACTCTTTAGGGTTATAACCATTAGATTTTAGTTTTACCACTTCATCAGCAAGTAAACCAAAAATAAAAATGTTATCATCACCAACTTCTTCTCTAATCTCAACATTTGCGCCGTCCATTGTGCCAATTGTAAGAGCGCCATTTAGAGCAAACTTCATATTACCAGTTCCGGAAGCTTCTAATCCCGCTGTTGATGTTTGCTCTGATAAATCGGATGCAGGAATTATTTTTTCTGCAAGCGTTACTGAGTAGTTTTTAAGAAACACTACTTTTAGTTTATCGCCAACATCAGGATCATTATTCACAACATCAGCAACAGAATTAATTAATTTGATGACCATTTTTGCTGCGTGATATGCTGGTGCAGCTTTACCGCCAAAAATAATTGTGCGCGGAACCATTTTAATTTTAGGATTTTTTTTGATTCTGTTATAAAGTGTTATGATATGAAAAACATTTAGTAATTGCCGTTTATACTCGTGAAATCTTTTAATATGTACATCAAACATCGAATCAGGATTTACTTTGATGTTGTGTTCTTTTTCGATGTAATCAATAAGAATTTTTTTGTTATATAATTTTACTCTCTGCCAGTTCTCAATAAAGTCTTTATCCTTTACAAACTTTTCTATTTTTTTTATCTGACCAAGATCTTTTATCCATTCCTGACCAATTTTTTCTGATATCAATTGAGTTAAAAGCGGATTTGCATTTACGAGCCATCTTCTTGGTGTAATTCCATTTGTAACATTTATAAATTTTTTAGGATAGATTTTATTGAAATCAGGAAAAATTCTTTTCTTTAAAATACTTGTATGCAAAGCCGCAACGCCGTTAACGGCAAAACTTCCAACAATAGCCAGATTAGCCATTCGAACACGCTTATCTTTGCCGGTGGAAATAATTGAAAGTTTATCTAAAATATTGTGATCTTTAGAATAATTGGCTTTTACTTCTTCTAAAAATCTTCTGTTTATTTCATAAATTATTTGAAGATGTCTCGGAAGCAGCTCTCCAAATATTTGTTCAGACCATTCTTCCAATGCTTCTGGTACAACGGTGTGATTTGTATAAGCAAATGTTTTTGAAGTAATATTCCATGCTTCATCCCAGCTATGATTTTCATCATCAATAAGTATTCGTATTAATTCCGGTATTGCAACAACAGGATGAGTGTCATTTAACTGTATAGATGTTTTATCAGAAAATTTATCAAATGTTTTATGTCCAATCTTATATTTTCTGATAATATCCTGGAGAGTTGCTGAAACGAAAAAGTACTGCTGTTTAAGTCTTAAAAATTTTCCTTCAACGTAAGTATCATTTGGATAAAGAACTTTAGAAATTGTTTCAGAATCATTTTTACTTGCCACTGATTCTACATAGTTACCTTTATTAAAATCAGAAAACTCAAAATCTATTGCAGCTTTTGCCTGCCACAACCGTAAGTTATTTACCGTTTGGTTTTTATATCCCGGAACCGGAACATCGTATGCTACGGCGTAAACATTTTCAGTCTCAACCCATTTAAATCCAAGTTCATTGTTACCCTTTTCGTAGGTTTCTGTTTTGCCATAAAACTGTACTTTGTAAGTAAGCGATCTTCTCAATAAATCCCATGGATTTCCATCGCGCAGCCAATTATCAGCACGTTCAACCTGATAGCCGTGTTCGATGTCCTGCTCAAAAATTCCGTACTCATACCGAATTCCATAACCAAAAGCGGGAAGCTGAAGTGTTGCCATTGAATCAAGATAACAAGCAGCTAACCTACCTAAACCTCCGTTGCCCAAACCCATATCGTGTTCATTTTCCATTATTTCTTCAAGATCATATCCATCACGATCAAGTATTTCACGACATTCATTATAGTAATCCAGATTTATGAGTGCGTTACCAAGAATTCTTCCCATCAGATATTCTAGTGAAAGATAATAAACACGTTTTGCATCTTTGTCGTGATAAGTTTTTTGAGTTCTTAGCCAGCTTCTAACCATTCTGTCTCGTACAGCAAGCGAAAGCGCAGTATAGGCATCTGCACCGGTGGCAGTATTTTTATCTTTTACTAAAGTAAACTCAAGATGTTCAGCAAATTGATTTGAAAGTGAAAAATTTCCCGGATCTTCCTTGTCAGTAAAAAAAATAGTTCCAGTTTCTTTTTTATCCATTAATGAAAACTCCTTAGACTTTATTCTCTATAAATATTGAGACAAATTTAGTTGCATATACTTTTAATACAAAATCGAAATGTATCTGTAGTTTGGAAAATAATATTAACATTTTAGTAACAATCATCAAATGTATTTATAAAAGTGAATTTTTATTTTTACATGCAAAATAATTTTTATAAGGAATTTTGTTAATGATAAAATATTTTATTTCAATACTTACTTCGTTTACAATTATAATTACTGCTAGTACACAAACTAATAGTACAAATGGTAATGTAATCTTTATTCACCCCGATGGAACAGGTTTAGCAGATTGGAACGCCCTGAGATTGATTAAAGCAGGACCGGACAGTGAAATTAATTGGGATAATATGTCCGGAATCGGGTTGTACCAGGGACATATAAGAAACAGACTTACATCATCTTCAAATGCCGGTGCAACAATTCATGCTTATGGTGTAAAGGCAGATCTTTCTGATTTCGGTTTGATTGATGATCAGAAACCAACTTCAAGATCAGGAAAAAAACTGAGCATTATGCAAGAAGCAATTGAGAAAAATATCTTTACAGGATTAATAAATTCTGGTTCTATTGAAGAACCCGGTACTGCAGTTTTTGTTTCAAGTAATATTAAAAGAAGTAACTATTTAGAAATTGCAAAAGACGTTATTCAATCCGGTGCAGATCTGATATTTTCCGGCGGAGAAGATTTTCTGATTCCTGAAGGTACGCTGGGAAAATTTTCTTTGAATGGGAAACGGAAAGATGGGTTGAATCTTATTGAATGGGCTAAACAAAGTGGTTACAAAGTTATTTATACTAAAGAAGATCTAGCCAAAGTATCCCCCGATGAAAAGAAAATTCTTGGTGTGTTTGCAGCAAGAAGTACTTTTAATGATAAACCAGAAGAAGTATTAGATTCACTTGGATTGCCGAACTGGTCGGAAACCGCACCAACACTTGCAGAGATGACCGATTTTGCTTTAAAGTTTCTATCAAGAAAAGGACAATTCTTTTTAGTTGTTGAAGAAGAAGGAACTGATAATTTCGGTAATAAAAATAATGCTAACGGAAAATTAAGTGCACTTGATCGAGCAGATGATGCAATAGGAATTGTTATAGATTTTATGAACAAAAACCCTAACACAACACTTCTCACTGCTGCGGATAGTGAGGCAGGCGGACTTGAAGTATCCGGATACGAAATTCCTAATCTTGATGCTAACACTCCGCTGCCTGAGAGAGATAAAAACGGTGCACCAATTGATGGAAGAGGAGGAACTGGAACACTTCCCTTTATTTCTAAACCGGATAAATCTGGAAAGACTTTTCCATTCGGGATTGCGTGGTCTGGTTATGGTGATCTTACAGGATCAGTTATTGCTCGCGCACACGGATTAAATGCAGATAAAATGCAAGGTAAAATTGATAACACAGATATTTACAGAATAATGTATTTAACTTTATTTGGTATTTGGCTGGATTAGTTTTTCTAACAAGATGCTGTCTCATAAGTGTCATTCCGAATTTATTTCGGAATCCAATAATTCTATATTGAAATAAATTTAGAACCTGAAACGAGTCTGGGTTGATAAAAACAGATTTATGAGACAGACTCTAGCGATATATGTTCTTTTTAAAAGCATCACTTCAGCAGGATCATTTTTTTGGTGCTAACAAAATTACCTGCTTGCAATCTATAAAAATAAATTCCGCTTGCAATCGCAGGAAAGTCCGCTGCGGCGGACTGCGCTGCGTTAAACTCTACTACATAATTTCCTGCAGGCTTGTATTCGTTTACAAGAGTTGCAACTTCATTTCCTAAAACATCATAAACCTTGAGTTGTACTCGAGACCCTTCGTCCCTCGTCTCCGCTCGGGAAGACGAACCTGACGTAATAGTTGGAATGGTGTATCTTATTTTTGTAGATGGGTTAAATGGGTTTGGATAATTCTGTTCTAATGTAAAAACAGCCGGGGAATAAATTTCATCTTCAACATTTACAGTATTGTCTTTTCCAATTCCGGTTAACAAAATATTTTTTATCCCGCCATCTGAATAAACAGTTAGTGTTGCATCATAGTTTTTAATGCTGTCAGGATTAAACTCCACCTGAATTTTACTGAATGAATATGATTCTATTGAGCCGGGGTTGCTATTACTTGTAAATCTTGGATCAGAAATAGTAATTGAATCAATGTTTAATTGTGCACTCCCACTGTTTGCAATATAAATCTGCGTTGATGAGGAAGTACCAATTAAAGTTGAATCGAACTCAATTTTAAGCGGAAGAACATTTAACTCTGCAAAAGTTGGTCGAACGTTATTAGTAGCAAAACTATAAATTCTATCAACAAATTCCGGATGATCTATGTAAGGATTTCTTTTAAACTGCAGTAAAGCAATTGCATTATTTCTATTTGACTCGATTACTCCAACAGTATCAAACTTATTCCACTCTTTAAAAACAATTTCCTGAGTTTGTGTAAAAAAGTTTCCATAATTTATTGGGTAACGAGTTATAAAATAAAACATAGATCTGCTTACATCACCTTTATGCATATCTCGAGGTTCAAAAATTAATTGGCCTGAACTATTATTGCCAAGTTTACTCCCACCAACTTGCCAGGTAATATTTGAAACGGCTTTACCAAATGGATAATTTGCTCGCATACTGTTTGCAGTAATATCTGTCGGGAATAAATGATAAAGATCAGACTTCATTGGTTCCGCTTCACCAAAATTTGATTGAGGCCAGGTATGCTCTGTGTTAATGCTAAAATTATTAAAAGCATCTGTTCTATTAATATAGCCAACAGCAAGTCTTCCGGTATAAACGCACTCGATTGTGTTCTGATCTGCACCCTGTCCGTTAACTCTTTGGTTATCAAATTCCATAAACATTTTATCGCGTGCTGAATTATATCCAAGAGAAGTATGCCCGCTTACTAACTGAGTAAGTGCAGTTTTCAATTGAGAATCGTATAAGTTAAAAGTTGCTGCATCATAGCTATCTCCATACTTTCCAGAACCATTTAATTCGATAACTGAACCGACCAAACTATCATCACTTGTTATAAAAACTAAATCATAATCAATTACATTTTGGTTGGGACTATATTTTAACCAAACGAGAGTGCTATCGGATGATAAAACAGTAATCATTGTATCGGATAAACTATAAACCTCTTTAAGATTACTAATTTTTACACTAACATCGTTTTGTGTTTTGTTTATTATATAAAATGAAGTGCTATCAGGTGAATTAACAAATACTTCAGAAAATTCAATCAACTCAACATTAGAAATAACCTGGGCGATTGAACTAAAAGAAAGGACTGCGAAAAAAACAATTAAATATTTAGTCATAAATAAAGCAGATCATTTTAACTGTGATAAAATTTGAGGCACAAATTTAATATTGAATTTGCTAATAACAAGGAATCGTTTAATCAGAAATTATTGCAGTGGCTTCTATTTCAATCAGCATCTGCGGATCAATTAATGCTTTCACTTCTATCATCGATGTTACGGGTTTGATTTCCTTAAAAAACTCACCGTGAGCTTTCCCATACTCTTCCCAGAGTGAAATATCAGTTACAAACATTCTGGTTCTAACAACATCGCTTAAAGTTGCACCAGCTTCTAGTAGAGCTTTTTCAATTTTTTGTAAACAGAATTTTGCTTGCGCGTAAGCATCATCGACACCAATAATTTTATCTCCATCAACCGGAGCGGTTCCTGAAACTTCAACAATGTTTCCAATTCTTACAGCACGAGAGTAACCAACAATATCTTCCCACTGCGCCCCGGAAGAAATATTTATTCTTTTCATATTGTTCCTTGCAAATAATCTTTACGTTTCTTTTCTCGAAATTTTTCAATTGCGTATCGCAGCATTTTTCTTGGCATTGCTTTATAATGTTTTATCAAGAATTCTTCTTCAACTTCTAAATCTCTGTTACCAACTTCTCTCAACATCCAGCCAACTGCTTTGTGAATTAAATCGTGTTTATCGTTTAACAATATCTCGGAGATATTTAGAGTGTCCTCAAAAAAATGCTCACGTATAAACGCTTGAGTTGAAATGATTGAAATTCGTTTTTCCCACAAATCTTTAGAGCGCGAAAATTTGTAAATCAAATCTTTTTCTTTATCGATAAGAAAAGCACCTATGATCTTTGGAGCAGAAAGATCAACTAAATCCCAATTGTTAATTCCTTTGCGATGCTTTAGATAAAAATTAAAGACTAATTTTTTCTTTTTTTCATCCCCTCTTTTGTATTGATCTACAAGAATAAATGCTGCAATTAATCTTTCTTCGTGTACTTTTGATGTTAATAACGTACTCAATTCATCAAGTGATAAATCTTTAAACTGTTTTGCAATTTTTCTTTGTTCAGGCACTTTTATTCCATAAAAGAGATCACCTTCTCCATATTCTCCTTTACCGGTTTTAAAAAATCTTTGGAGATTAATAGCTTGAGCCGGATTTTTTTGATTGATTATTTCTTTTCTTATTTCAGATAAACTCACTAACAATTCTTCTTTCATTTTAAATAAACCTGATTTGTCATTCTCGTGAAAACGGGAATCCAAAACTTTAATACACAATAGATTCCCACTTTCGTTGGAATGACAAATAATAAATTTTCGCTAAGCTATTTCGTTGTTTTCTTTATCCAGTTTAACATTATCTCCAAAGCAATTGGAGCAATTGTTTCTTCAATCTTTCCATATTCTGAAATTGCACCGGTTGTTGATGTTTGGAAAAGATGATTTAATCCGGTCAGCATTTTTACTTCAAAATTTTTATTACCGCCTTTTTCTAAAGCAGTTTTTATTGCTGATAAATTTTCTTTTGGAGGGACTTGTAAATCTTTTTCGCCATTGATTGCCAGTACAGGACACTTTACTTTTTCTAAAACTGGAACAGGATCAAATCGTAAAAAATATTTAAACCAGGGACTTGAAATAGTTTGAATCTGCGTATTCAAATAAACTTCCTGATCACCAAGTTTGCTTTTTTCTTCTTCTGTCATTGTTGCATATTCAGCATAAAACTTTTCTCTTAGTTCAGTTTTAAGCTTTTCATCATCAACAGTACTTTTTACTAATGAAAATACCTCTTTTTGAATTTTAACAGATTTCTGAATTTCTTCTTCGCTTATTCCTTCAGCACGTTGTATTAATGCGCCTTGAAGATATAAAATCGAATCACCTGGAATTCCGAGTCCAGCCATCATAACAATAAACGCAACATCACCAGATTGAACCGCCGCCATAGGCGCAATAATTCCGCCTTCACTATGTCCAATCAATCCAATTTGGGAGTGATTAATTTCTTTGCGCGTTTTCAAAAATTCTACGGCAGACAAAACATCTTTTGCAAAATCTTCACTAGTTGCATTTGAGTGATCACCTGTAGATTGAGCAATTCCTCTGTCATCAAATCTTAAAACTGCAATTCCATTTTGTGTCAGATAATCTGCAATGACTAAAAATGGTTTGTGTCCAAGAATTTCTTCATTTCTATCCTGCCCACCGGATCCAGAAATCATAACAACAGTAGGAAAATTATTTCCTTCTTTTGGAAAAGTTAAAGTTCCGGCAAGCACTACATTATCAATTTCATTTTCAAATAAAACTTCTTCAGAGTTATACGGAAAAGGTTCTTTTGGTTCCTGCGGACGTTTTGGTTTTTCAATTTTATCAACCTTGTTAAGAGTTAAATCCATACCCATTCCACCCTGATTCCATTTACCAACAATTTTCATTTCATCATAAAATATTTTTCCTGTGTAATAACCCTGCACAACAGGAATTTTAATTAAAATAGAATCAACTGAAATCGTGGTGCTTTCAGTTGCTATTCCCATAACACCTTGATCGGGACTGTCTAAAGTTGAAGAATACTTTCCTCCATCATCTTTAGCTAAATTAAAAACAATAGTTAGCTCCATTGAACTAGGCAAAGCAAGTTTACCTGTCCATATTCCGGCTAAATCTTTTTGCTGAGAAAAGATTTGCATCGTTATCATTACAAATAGCACAATTAATTTTTTCATAAATTTTTCCTTACTCAAAAAATTATTTTGCAGATACAACTTCATTATAAAAATCTTCAATTACCTTATTGTAGTTAAAAGCCAATTTAGTTTTTCTGATTCGTTCAAGATCAAAATATTCTATTCTTTGTCCTTCTTTCAGATCGATTTCATCAGGATTCAGATCTAATCTTTTCCAAAAAATATAATCAGTAAGATTTTCCGATGTAAAGATTTTGAATAAATTTATTTTACCTAAATCGATCAGACCCATCTCCTCACCATTTCTCTTCTCGCAGCTTCTTCCGGAGTTTCACCAACTTCAACCATTCCACCAGGAATATCCCACATATTAGAAAAAGGGATGCCAGCTTTATCATCACGCAATAATAGGATGACTTCATTGTTGCTGTTAAGAAGTATTATTCCGGCGCCGATCATTGTTTTACCTTATAAACTTGCTTATTTACCAAAATAAGTTTAGAATGATGACATAAAATTCTTCTCTTCAGGGCGATTCTCGTAAATAAAAGTTAAAAATTTTTATAGTTTCGGAACTAAATATAAACCAAATCCGTTTAGGATCTATATGGCAAACAAGAAATCAAAATCAGCAATAATTATCGGCAGTGGACTTGGCGGATTATCTACCGCTTTAAGACTTTC
>JBBQSH010000138.1:0-9380 GCA_038214015.1 Ignavibacteriales bacterium
ACCAAATCGGGGTATTTTTCCTGGTACTTAACAAAAAACTCGCCGATAGCTTTGTAAGCTTTTTCAAGAATTTGTTCATTTGGTAAAAATACAACTCTAAAATGATGAGTGCCGGGTACTTGCCCAAATCCGCTGCCCGGAACAATTACAACACCGGTTTCACGAATCAGTTCACCAACAAAATGTGCATCAGGTTGTTTCATTTCAAGTTTAGGAAAAGCATAAAATGCACCTTCGGGTTTTACGCAAGAAATTCCTGGAATTGCATTTAACATTTCAACAGTTAAATCTCTGCGGCGTGTAAGTTTTTTCATTGCTTCGATAAGATGATCCTGATTTCCTTCGAGCGAAGGCTTTATTCCATATTGCTCCGGATGATTTGCAGATAATCTTGCACGAAGAATTTTATTCACTGCCTCGATAAAATCTGAAAGAACTTCTTTTCTTCCGCTTACAATTCCCCAACCAATTCTGAAACCTGGAACCATATAATTTTTTGATAACCCACCAAACGTTATGCAGGAAACATCTTTATTTAAAGATGCAATTGAAATGTGTTTCTTTCCATCAAATAAAAGTTTGTCATAAATCTCATCAGCAAAGATTACAAGATTATGCTCAAATGCTAAATCAACAATCTGCTGTAAATTTTCTTTTGTGTAAAGCGATCCTGTTGGATTATTTGGATTGATAAGTACAATTGCTTTTGTCTTATTATTTATTTTTGATTTAATATCTTCAATATCAGGAAGCCATCCATTTGATTCATCAAGATAATATGGATTTTCCATCATCTGCAGTTTGCTTGCAATTGCTGTGTAAAGCGGATAACCCGGAGTTGGGGTAAGAACATTTTCACCATCGTTTACAAGTGCTGTTAAACAAATATCAATTGCTTCGCTTGCGCCGGTTGTTACAAAAATATCGTGAACGTTTGTAATACCTTTGCGTTCTGCTTCAGCCTCAATTGCTTTAACAGCTTCGCCAATTCCAGATGAAGGAGCATAACCATTTAAGTTTTTTAACATTGCCTGATACGTTGCATCAATAAGATGTTTTGGAGGAACAAAATCATAAAGGTTTGGATCGCCAATATTTAAGTACAACATTTCTTTGCCGCTTTTTGCAACTTGATTTGCAAGAACAACTATATCTCTAACTGCGTAAGTTATATTTTCAGTTCTAACTGCGGGAATTATTTTATTGATCATTTTAAAGCTCCGTAAAAATTAAAATCATTTTCTACGTCAAACTTAAAAAAAATTGGGATGAGAAGCAGGCAAATAAAATTGAAAGATTAAAAAATTGAATTATTACAAGATTAAAAGATTTGGCTGTCATTAAAGAGGTTATAAGATTGCGGAATTTAATTAATTTTCAAGAAACCATAATCTTGAAATCTTCATTTGTTTATTTTCAGAGTACATTAATTGTTCAGTAAAAGAATAATCAGAATTATATTAAGCTGAACATGAAAAATTATGTACTTAAAACAGCAACTTTTAAAAATTTATTCAATAGTCTTTTGTTCAGGAATTAATTTTGGTGAATACCACCATTCGAGAAGAAACAATATTCCAATAACTATTAGCGGCAGAGTAGTCAAAAGATAATTACCCAATCTAGAATCTTGATTCCAGTAAAGAATTGCGATCACTATGCCAATTGCAATGAATACAAGCCCGCCTATCCATTTCCAAATCCTGGAAAAAAGTAGTGTAGCTAAAACAAAAAATGCAGGAACGAAACTGAGGAAAATATACAATCCTATTTCCCAAAGTTTTGGAGTTCCATAAGACCGCATTGTTGCACCAATAAAAAGAAGTGAAAAGAATAGACCGAACAACGTGACAAATATTCGTGGTGTCCAATGCAGCAATTTCTTTGATAGGCTTAGATTCCTCAGATTGGATGTGCGTAGAAGAATTCCGAGGAAGAGCATAATCAGAGCGACGATTGCTAAGCTTAGTCCGGTACGGTTAACAATGATTCTTGTAGCCAGCATCACACATAGCGAGATGAATCCCGTTGTGAGTAAAATATAACTCAGCTTATTGTACTTGAATTGTTGTGACAATATATGAAGTGATTTCATTTTAATCCCCTTTTACTTAAAAGAATTTTAATTGAAAATATAAACCGGGCTGAAGAGCTTCCGGAAATGTAAAAAAGAGAAGAGGTAACTGTTAATTCCAGATTACCTTTTCTCTTTAGATCAAGTTTACTGAGGTAAACCAACTGCATTATTAGCTTCGACTGAGAAAAATTCGTTTTTACTGAATTGTCCAACAGAACCTTGCACAATATCTGTAACGGTTTTTATATCATTCGCTTCCCAAATACAAACTGCTTTAGTGCCATCTGAATTTGGAAGGACTGAACGTACTTTTGATCCAGCTGGTATCATATCAGCAGAAGCTTTTATGACTTCCCAAAATTTTCCGGGATCTGAAATTTGGTGTTGAACGACTATGAACATAGCTGTACTCCGTTTCTTTGTTATTATTATGACATTTTTATTTAATTAGAATCATTGACTTTGTTTCAGAAAATTTTCCTGTTTCAAGCCTGTAGAAATAAACTCCGCTGCTTAAGTGTGCTGAATTGAAATTAATTGAGTGAACTCCTGCCTGCTGCTCTTCATTAACAAGTGTTGCAACTTCATTTCCCAGGACATCATAAACTTTTAGTGAAACGAATTGCTTATTACCTACTGTATATTGAATACTTGTGCTTGGGTTGAATGGGTTGGGAAAATTCTGTTTTAAATTGAAACTATTCGGCATCAGATTTTCATCATCGACTGAAGTCGTTCCTGTACTTTTATAAACACCTGCCCCGGAAGTTGCATATATAGTTCCATCTATTCCTTCTGCAAGTGAAAATCCGAATAAGTTCTGAAATCCTTGATTGTATAAAAACCATGTTTCGCCAAAATCAGAAGAGCAATAAACTCCAACTCCTAAAACTCCAATATAAATTTTACCATCCGAAGTGGATATTCCGTTTGATGAGTATTCAATATTCTGAGGTAGGCTGGTTATTTTCTGCCATGTACTGCCATCATCTGTTGATTTATACATACCATCATAATATTCTTTGGTGCCTGCAAAAATATAATTATTAGATGCTACAGTTAGAGAATATACTCTTTGGGATTGTGGAAAATTTGTAAGTGTCCAGGTGCTTCCATCATTTGTAGAGCGGTAAATTCCATTTGAACCTTTTACAGCTAACACGAGAGTACCATTCATACTTATATTAAAAGCTCCAATATTACTTTCAGGAACTGAGCTGCTTGCACCTGACCAGGTATCTCCATTATCAGTTGATTTCCCCAAGCCATTGTCTTTTGTAGAAACGAAAATGGTTCCTGATTTTATTTCTATATCTCTTGCCACTACCCCTGCAGTCATTGAGCAGTGCTGCCAGACATTACCGCCGTCTGATGATCTGTAAACCCCGTTACCGGTTCCATCTAAGCCAGTAGCAACAAAGATAAACCCATTTGATGCGATAGCTATATCTGCTACCATATATGATGTCCCGATATTTACTGAAGTCCAGTTATTCCCGCTATCTGATGACTTCCAGAAATTCCCTGTTATATCACCGGCATAAATTAAACCTGTGCTTGAAACCTTGATACTAGGGCAAAGGGCGGATAGTCCTGTTGGTTCCCAAACAATTTGTGCATTTGTTGTTACGACAAAGAAGAAAAGAGAAAAAAAGTAAACATACTTTTTCATTTTAGTACCCTTAATTAGTTAATAATGTTAAAAATGTTTATTGAATTTTACACGAAGATTATCGAGCTATCAATAGCACTTTAATGTGATTTTGTAAAGATGGATATAATAAATTTATTATGTTAATACGTAATCATCCTGAGCTTGTCGAATGATGATAGTCATACTTCAACCATGCCTTTGTACAAATTTAGTAGGCTGAGTGTAAACAGGTAAATTTATTTTTTGTAATACTTTAAAACAGCTTCCGTGCGGGAACGGACATGGAGTTTTTCATAGATATTGCGAACATGACTTCGGACAGTATCAATACTGATAAATAATTTTTCAGCAATTTCTTTGTACCTGTAACCCCTTGAAAGATGATGAAGAATTTCTTCTTCTCTGTCTGACAGCAGAGGGAGATTATTTTCGCCCTTAGGTTTTGATTGAAAAGATTCGACTACCATTCTTGCAATCTGGCTGGACATCGGGGAACCGCCTTTGTAAACCTCTTCAATAGCTTCAAGCAATTTTGCAGGAGGTGTTCGCTTAAGCAAATACCCACTCGCCCCGGCTTTCAGTGATTCAAAAATCATTTCACTGTTTTCATAAACTGTCTGCATTATTATGAGCAGTTTAGAGTTTTTTTCTTTTAGAACTCTTGTACATTCAATCCCGCTTTTGCCGGGAAGATTAATATCCATTAAAATGACATCAGCATTTAAAAATGGGATTCTATCAATTGCCGATTCTGAGTTATTGAAAGCAGCAATACATTTAAATCCGGCTGAACCGGAAATCAATATTGAGAGACTCTCTCTTATTCCATCGTTATCTTCAACTATTGCTACTTTGATTTCCATCATTACACATTTTTGTTACTTAAAGATATTATTATCTGGTTTTTCTACCTATCGCATAAAGATGTTATTTCCAGAATTCAGGAGACAGATTCCAGGAGACAGAAGTTAAAAGTCATAAGTCAGAATTTAGGATTGCTTTTGAATATGCATATAAGAGTTTATTTGCTACTTCCGCTAATTTGAATGTATTATCGTTATCAATTATATAAGTTAAATCCTTAGAAAGCATTAAATAATATTTACACTCTTCTAAAGACCCCTCTGCAATATTGAAATACTTAACTTTATCCTTTTTACCTCTTTTTCTGTAACCTTCGGCAATATTAGCAGGTATTGAAACAGCAGCTCTTCTGAATTGTGATGTTAATCCATAAATGTCCTCTTTAGGAAAACCCTTTGTGATTTCATAGACGGCTAACACAAACTGATGAGCTTTCTGCCAAACAATTAAATCAGTAAAAGATTGAGATTTCATTTTAATATCCCTTTCAAATTATTGATAATTTTGTATCGCCAGCCAAATTTTCCCGCCTGAATACTCTGACTCGTCCTATCTCCTGACTTCTGTCTTCTGACTCCTGCTAAATGAATATCTTCAAACGTATTTCTGTTCCTTCGCCAACCTCACTAATTAATTTAAACTCACCTTCAATTAGACTAATTCTTTCTTTCATATTCTTAATTCCATTACTTGTTGATGAAATAGAATCAGGACAGAATCCTTTCCCGTCATCTTTAATTGTGAAAGTAAAAAAAGATGATTCAATAAATAATGAAATAGTAACTCTCTTAGCTTGTGAGTATTTCAGCACATTGTTTAATGCTTCCTTAACAACAAGAAAAAGATGATGTCTTTTTTCTGAAGATAAATTTATTTCATCAATTATATCAGGTAAGTTAAAACGGCATTTAATTTCTGAAACTTCAAAAAAAATCTCTGCATATTCAATGATATAGCCAGCCAGGTTTTTCAAATTATCATTGGAAGGGTTCACAGCCCATACAATTTCATCAAGCTTTTCAATAGTTTCATTAATGGAATGAGTTATTTGATTTAAAGACGCATCGTTCTTTTTTTTATCTGACTGAGAATTAATGATACCGCTAAGTAGTGAAATGCGGGTAAGGTTCGCACCAATTTCGTCATGCATATCACGTGCTATTCTTGTCCGTTCTTTTTCAAGAGCCTGTTTCTCTTCCAGCTTTTTTATTTTTTGTTTAATCTTTTTGAGTTCGAGATAACGAACAGTCCCACCAATACTAAGAACAGCACACAATAAAATTATTAAGCGAAACCACCAGGTCATCCAAAACGGTGGAATAATTTCTATAATTATAGAAAACGGTTTTTCATTCCACACTCCATCGTTGTTTGTTGCCTTTATAAGAAGTGTGTACTTGCCGGGATCAAGATTGGTATAGATTGCTTCACGCCTTATGCCTGCTTCAATCCAATGATCATCGTATCCATCCAGCTTATATTGATAATGATTTCTTAAAGGATCAGTGAAATCAAGCGAAGCATATCTTAAGGAAAATACTTTTTTTTCAAAAGGGATTTGGATTACTTTGGTAAACGAAATCTCATTTTCGGTAGGAATAGAAACTCCATTAATTTTAAAATCCGTAATAACAATTGGAGAAATATTTGGATTATCCGCAACAGAATCGGGATGGAAATAGATAACCCCATTTGGGGTTCCAAAATAAAATGCACCTTTTGAGTCCGTTGCAACAACTGCCATATTAAATTCGTTTGAAGGCAGTCCATCGTCAATAGTATAAGAACGGATTAATAATTTTCCATCCGGTAATTCTTGTAGTCTTATTAATCCGCGGTTGCTGGTTGCCCATATTCTTCCCTTTTTATCAACTGCAACACTCCAGATTTTATCATTTGGCAATCCGTCTTTTACATGATATCCTTTGATTGTCTGCTTGCGAAGATCATACTTGTACAAACCTGCCATGGTGCCTATCCATAAAATCTCTTCGTCTGATAAAGCAAGTGATGTAATTGTTGGTTCGGGTAATATGATTGTATGTTTGCTTGTGTCTGAAAAAAACTGAAATGAATTTTGTAATTCGTTCCAGTACAGAAGACCGTGGCTTGTTCCTATCCATACATTTCCCTTTGCATCTTCAATAATATCATCAACAACTGCGATGGAGGGAATAAATGATTGTTCTGAAAATTTTAATAATGTTTTTGTAAAACGCTTTTGTACTGCATCAATTTCAAAAATACTTTCCTGGGTAACGCATAAAAGATTTCCTGTACGGCTGCGGACAAATGCACGGTAAACATTATTGATTGCAACTCCATCTATTCTTAATTCTTTTGCTTCCGATGTTAATGTATTGTAGATGTAAATTTTTTTATTGGCAAGAATAACTAACAGATTATCTTTCAAAGAATAGACTTGCCTGGTATCGTATGCATACAAATTATTTTTTGATGATGAAGAATGAAATTCTACTTCATTATTTAATTGATCAATAAATGTAATTCCGTTGCCAGTAACCCATAAATTTTCTTTGTTATCAATGTATATGTCGCGAACTATTTCACCTTCGAGTTGCTTGGGATATCCCGGATGGTTGGTAATAGTATAAAATTTTTGTTTTTTTAAATCGACCCTGCAAACACCACGGTCCTGAATGCTTATCCAAAGATTTTCCGATCGATCTTCGAAAAATCCGAGAACTGTTCCTGGCAGTATGCTTGAAGGATCTGAAAGATTATGTTTGTACAGCACTGATTTTGTTTTATCATTATCGATGGCAATGACTTCATTCTCTGTGCCGATCCACAATGTACCTTTAGAATCTATATGGATTGCACGAACAGATACACTCTCGTGCTTTAAATCTTGCATTTCAGGAAAAACTATGGACGAAAGAATATTGTTTTGAAATTCAAACACTCCATTCGTTGTCCCAATCAATATTGAACCGGTTTCTTTATTAAACCATGCACAATTTGACAATATGCCATCTAGGAATTCTGCTAACAGCTTTATGGTTTGCGAATTATTATTGTATAGCAAAACCTGATTATATGTTATCACAAGTACAGTGTTTTTATCCAAGGGAATTATAGCGGTAATATCGGTTACCGCCCTTCCAATCACGGAGTTAATATTGTAAACAAAGAAAAATTTTTTTGTATTTATATCGAATTTAAATAATCCTTTTCCAGTAATTCCCAAGAGCAGCGTGCTGTCATTTATTTTAGTCAATTGATAAATAGCTTTTGATCCCAAACCTTCAGTTTGAGTAGTAGATGGAATAAACATTTCTGCGGTAACAGTGATTGGGTTAAATAACATCAACCCAGATTCGGTACTGATCCAGAAAGTAGAGTCAGCGTTTTCTATACAAGAGAAAAAATAAACAGGTTGTTTATTTAAACCCTTAATATTGCGGTAAGTTTTAAATTCAATTCCATCAAAACGATCAAGACCACCTGCACTGCCAAACCATAAAAACCCCTGGCGATCTTGATGAATAAAGAGAACTAAATTCTGTGAAAGACCATCATCAACGGTTAATTTATGAAAACTGCGAAATTGTTCCGTCGGAAGAAGTGGTGATTTTAATTGAGCGTTGCAAAATGAAACTACGATTAAAACAATAAAAATAATGTTTTTCATTTTACATTATTCCTTTATCTTCCATAAGCATCGTATCAGATTCCAAAGGAAGATTTTCAAATCCACGCTGAACCATACTTGCAATTTTTTGTCTGATCTGATGATAGCCGGGATGATTAATGTCTTCGCTAAGAATAAAAATTCCTGCTGCATTGTAATCAATAATATTTGCCAGCATATCTAAAAGCAGGTTAAGTATTTTATCAAGATCCAGAGTACCCCTTATTTTATGAGAGATATTCCGAAGCAGCTTATACTTTATTTCTGCAGTTAGTTCAATTTTATTTTTCATCTATTAGATTGGATTAATTACTGATGTAAAATTAGCTCTTAGCAATTTACATTCAAACAGAAAAGAAAAAGGAGCCGAAGCTCCTCTTTTTATTTTAGCAGCAGCATTTTTTTTGATTCAACAAAACTCTGTCCTGAGCTTGTCGAAGGATCATCAGCTTTTATCTGATAAAAGTAAACTCCGCTTGGTATATCTGAGGCATCAAATTCAACTTCATATTTTCCTGCATTTCTATATTCATTAACAAGAGTTGCAACTTCTCTTCCAAGAACATCAAATATTTTTAGAGTTTGCCAACTGCCCACCGGCGACTGCCAACTAATTTTTGTACTTGGATTAAATGGATTGGGGTAGTTTTGTTCTAGTTTGTATTCTGTAAGGATTGGATTCGGTTCATCTGCAACACCTACTACGCTACTTGTATCACCGTATAAAACCCCATTTATTATACAGCCTTTAAGGTAATCATCACTTCCTCCAAATTCATTAAAGTGTGCACTTGCCAGGCCATAACCTCTAATCAAACTATGACCACATCCACAAGGAAGATTTTCTATATAATTTCTTATGAAGGTTTCATTGTCTAAAAAACTAATAGGTTCCTCACTCAGTAATACATAATATGGTTCTTCAGGAAATAGTGGATACGGAATTGTATCTCCAACTTCAGCGTTTAGATTGTGGAATAAAAATTCACCATTTAAATCTTCCCAATATCTATAAACGAAACCTGAAGTGGAATCGACGCGTAAAAACATTCTTGATTCAAATATCATCTGTGTAAGGAGATTATTTTCAACAACAAAATAATTTTTACTTTGCATCATTGTGTCTTTAA
>JBBQSH010000139.1:0-9368 GCA_038214015.1 Ignavibacteriales bacterium
CTCGTTAGTCAGATAATTAGGTAAACTTTAAAATATGCTTCCAACAATACATACAATAAATCTATTATTGCCGTTTTTTTATATCTCAACTTTTGCAATTTATTTCTACGATTTTCAGCAAGGCGGTAAAAAATTTGAGAACTCAAAGCGACTTTTTCTTTTCTTAACGCTGATATTTCATTTCCTTTATCTGCTATTGAGAACCATCGAGTTCAATCATCCGCCAATTACAAATGTTTTTGAAATCTTTACGGTACTTGCATTCGCAATTAGTTTTTCTTACTTCATTTTAGAGTTAGTTACTGATATTAGAGGAACCGGTCCATTTATAATTATCATCTCAATTATTTTTCAAATTATATCTACTTTATTTATTCAAGACCTAACAGAAGTAAAAGAAGTTTTGAGAAGTAATCTGCTTGGCATCCATGTAATCAGCGCATTAATTGGTTATTCAGGAATTACAATTTCTGCGGTGTATGGGGTTTTATATCTTATCCTTTACAACGAAATAAAGCTTAATAAATTCGGTTTGATATTTAACCGCTTACCAAGTTTAGAAATCCTGGAAAGATTAAGTTTTATTGCAGCAATTATCGGATTTGTTTTTTTAACGATTACAATAATTATCGGAATTATTTGGCTGCCACAGGCTTTTCCAGCTATTACATTCCTTGATCCAAAACTTATTGGAACGTTTGCGGTTTGGATTTTATATGGAATTGGACTAATCAATAAGTTCCTGGGTAAGTGGCGCGGTAAAAAATTAATAATTTTATCAATCATAGGATTTTCACTCGCGATATTATCAACAACGCTTACGAATTTTTTAGCAAAAAGTTTTCACTCATTCTATTAATAATATGAATCTTCTAGGAATATCAATAAATCACCGCACTGCTCCAGTTGAGCTTAGAGAGGCACTTCATTTAAGTGAAGATGAAATTCGTGAGTTCATCCAGCAGACGAAAGACAGCACAATTGCAGAAGGAATAATTATATCTACCTGCAACAGAACCGAGATTTATGCGATTCCGAAAAGTGATAAAACAAGTTTAAAAGATTTACAGAACTTAATTAAAAATTATAAATTAGGTTCTGAAGTAAAGGATGATAATTTTGAAAATTTTATTTCAAGAGAATCATTAGAGCATCTCTTCCGAGTTGCATGTGGAATTGAATCATTGCTTATTGGTGATAATCAAATATTTAAACAGGTTAAAGATTCTTTTCAGATTTCTGAAGAAATGAACTTTGCCGGTGTTTTGATTCGTCGTGTAATGGATGCTGCAACCCATGTTGGTAAACGGGCAATTAACGAAACGACAATCAGCGAAGGTGCCGTAACAGTTAGTTATGCAGCAGTTCAGCTTATAGAAAAAATATTTTCTAATCTTCAAAAAAAATCTGCTTTGATAATTGGAACCGGTGAAACTGGTGAGATAGCGGCAAAGCATTTACGGGATAGGGGAATTGGAAGGCTTGCATTAACCAATCGTTCTTTTGATAAAGCCGAAAAACTCGCTGCCGAATTAAAAACGGCTGTATTTCCATTCTCAAATTTTAAAGAACATCTGCACAAGTTTGATATAGTTGTAAGCGCAACAAGTGCCGAAGGATTGATTATCACAAAGAAAGATATTGAAGATGCGATGAAGAAGCGTAATTATGCTTCGATGGTGCTGATGGATATTGCAATTCCGCGTGATATTGATCCCAAATCCAAAAAGATAGATTATGTTTTTTACCACGATATAGATTCATTAAACATTATCGTTGAACAAAATCTTGGCAAGAGAAAAACAGAAATTCCTAAAGTTGAAAAGATTATCCAGGAAGAGCTTGATAATTTCTTTGAATGGTATAATTCGCTTGAAGCTGCGCCAACCATAAAAACGTTGCGCGATTATTTTGAAACTGTTCGCGCCGAAGAAGTTGAAAAGAACATCAACAAGTTTTCTGAGGACGATAAAGAAAAATTAGAGATCATTACAAAAAGAATTATAAATAAAGTCCTTCATCATCCAACAATCGAATTACGAAAAATCTCTGAATCAGATTTAAGAGCTGAGGATACAGCAGCTAAAATTTCTATCATAAGAGATTTGTTTGGATTAAATAAAAAAGAATAGGCATAGCCACAAAAGCTCAAAAGCACCAAAATCCTCTAATCTTTTTTGTGATATTTTGTGTTTTAGTGATTTGGTGGCAAAACATTTTTATAAAAATCGGAAATAACTTGAAACAAAAAATTGTAATCGGTTCACGTGGCAGTGACCTTGCTTTATGGCAGGCAAATCATATTAAACACGAGATTGAAAAGAAAAATAAAAATGTAAGAGTTGAAATCAATATCATCAAAACTAAAGGTGATAAAATTCTTGATGTTGCTCTTTCAAAAATCGGCGACAAATCTCTTTTTACTAAAGAACTTGAAGTTGAATTGTTAGCAAAACGAATTGATTTGGCTGTGCATAGTTTAAAGGATTTGCAAACTCAAATTCCAGCAGGATTAAAACTTGCCGCAGTAACAAAACGCCATGAAGTTGAAGATGTTTTGATTGCTAGAAAAAAAGGAATAACAATTCAATCTTTGCCTGATTGTGCTGTTGTTGCAACTGGTTCGCTTAGAAGAAGATCTCAGTTGCTTCATCTTCGCCCCGATATTACAGTTATTGATTTACGTGGAAACGTTCCATCAAGAATTCAGAAGTTTTTAGAATCTGATTGGGATGCTATAATTCTTGCCCGCGCTGGAGTTGAAAGGTTAAATCTTAAAAAATATATTTCATCTTTTATCCCAAAAGAAGAAATGCTTCCCGCAGTTGGACAAGGCGCTTTGGGAATTGAAATCCAGGAGGATAACAAAGTAGTTGAAGAAATAGTTAAGGCACTTCATCATGAGGACACATATAAAGCAGTATTAGCAGAACGATCTTTGCTTCGCGCATTGGAGGGTGGATGTCAGGTTCCGATTGGTGCGTTTGCAGAAGTAAAACAAAGCGGACTTTACCTTGATGCTGTGGTTGGTTCGCTTGATGGCTCGATAACTTATCGCAAAAAATTACGAGGCAGTAAAAACTATCCAGAAAAACTTGGAAAGACTCTTGCAAAAGATCTGTTGAAAGCTGGTGCAAAACAAATTTTAAAAGAAGTATATCAAACCGTGAGAGCTAAATGAAAAGCAAATCATTTTTAATATTTCAATTTATTCAGGTCGCAATAATAATATTTTCCTTCTCTCTTTTGATAAACGGCTGCAATTGTGTTCCTTGCAGTGAAAATGAAGAAGCCAAAATTCCATTAGAAGTTTTAAAGAAAACTGATCAATTTATTATTTCAAAAACTGGAGATGATTTCTTTAAGAAATATATCACTGCAGATTTTGTACAATCAAAACATATTACACCAAACTATTTAATGGTTTATAAATTTTATATGCCTGAAAAATCTTTTGTTGATGAGTTAATTAGATTTACAGTTGATAGTTCTGGAAAAGTTTTAACACAATATGAAGTTGTTGGCATTCCCGATTGCAATACAAATTCAATGGATTGTGATTTTGTTGTAGATGAAAAAATTGCAAAACAAATCGCAACTGAAAATAGTCTACCAAAAGGAATTAAAGATTGGAAAGTTGATTTTATCTGGGAAGCCAAATACAGCAAATACGTTTGGAAAATTATTAGCACTAATAAAGAAACTATATTGCAAGATCACAACAGAGCAGAAGGCGAAATGATAATAATTAATCCTTCAAATGCATCCGTTATAGAAAAGGAATCCTGGAGAGTTAATTAGCGATGATAGTTAAAGAAGAAAAAATAAAGCGTAAAGAAAGAAAACGCGAGCGTTTGCTTGAAGTTGCTGCTGAACTTTTTTCAAAAAAGAATTATCACGAAGTGATGATGGATGATGTGGCGCGCTTAACTGATGTTGCCAAAGGAACCGTATATAATTATTTCAGCTCGAAGGAAGAATTATACTTTACTATAATGAGTTCTAAGCTTGAGAATCTAAACACATCACTTAAAAATAAAATTGCCTCTGAAATCAGTATTATTGATTCACTGCACACTTACGTAATTCATCTTTATATGTTTATGATGAAGTATCAGAATTTCTTTTTGATCTATCAGAAAGAATATATGAATGCGCAAAATGAGTTTTGTGATGAGCTTCGTACAATGAGCGATGAGCTTAAATCAATTTTGAGTGATGTTATTTATAAAGGGAAAAGAGAAAATCAATTTCGTGATGTTGATGAAAGCTTTACTGTTAAGCTTGTGCTAGGAAGTATATTTGGTACTGTTCAACGTGGTGTTGAAAATAAATACACAGGAGAGAGGTTAATTGAGGAGAGAGAAAAACTTTTTGATTTTGTTCTTCACGGTTTGTATTCGGGCTTTAATAATAATAAAGTTAGACCGCTAAAAAATAAAACAATAGTCTTAACGCGCACCATTGAACAGTCTAAAGAATCAGCAGCGATATTTAGTGAACTTGGTGCAGATGTAATTGTTTTCCCAACATTAGAAATTGTTCCTCCAAATAATTGGGATAAGTTTGATGAATTGATTTTGTCATCACAAAAAATTGATTTTATAGTTTTTACTTCAGCACATGCAGTCACTATGTTTATTAAAAGATGTAATGATTTAGATAAGCAAGTTGATTTTGGGAAAATGAAAATCGTTGCAGTTGGGAATAAAACAAAGTCGGTATGTGAAGAAAACAATATCAAGGTTGATATTGTTCCTAAAAAGTTCTCTGGAGAAGGTGTTGTCGAAGAACTATCCAAATATGATTTGCAGAATAAGTTGGTTTTCATTCCGCGTTCTGCAATCGGCAGGGAAGGGTTACCCAATGGTTTAGAAGAACTTGGAGCCCAAATTATTGCTGTCCCTATTTATAATGTCTCACTTCCATCAAAAGAATCTGTGAAACAAAATATTGAGCAGCTTAATTTGAGCAAACCAGACGTCTTTATTTTTACAAGTCCATCTACATTTGAAAATTTTTTACTTATAATGAATATTAATAATCCTGTATCATACTTTAAGAATTATGATGTTGCAGCAATCGGTCCTACAACAAAATCTACAATAGAAAACAATAAAGTTAAGGTAAGTATAATGCCGGATGAGTTTACGATTAAAGGTCTGGCTAATAAGATGATTGAATTTTATAACAAAACAGAAAGATAACGGAGATAATTTTGAGTGAATTTAAAAATGACCTATTTCTTAGAGCTTGCAAAAGACAAGATGTTGAACGTACACCAATCTGGATAATGCGACAGGCGGGAAGATATTTACCCGAATACAGAGCTGTTCGTGCTAAATCAGATTTTCTAACAATGTGCAAAACACCAGAGCTTGCTGCTGAGGTTACAATTCAGCCTGTGGATTTAATTGGAGTTGATGCTGCGATTTTATTTTCGGATATACTTGTAATTCCCGAAGCAATGGGAATGGATCTTGAAATGAATGAAGGCAAAGGGCCTGTGTTTCCAAATCCAATTCGATCAGTTGATGATGTAAAAAAATTAAAAGATATCGATCCAACAAATGAATTAAAATATGTTCTTGATGCTGTTGCTCTAACAAAAAAGAATTTGGATAACCGTGTTCCTTTGATTGGTTTCAGCGGCTCACCGTGGACGCTTCTTACTTATATGGTTGAGGGAAAAGGCTCAAAGAATTTTTCAGAAGTAAAAAAACTTATTTATAATAATCCAGATTTAGCTCATTCTGTACTTGATAAGTTAGCAAATACAGTTGCTGATTATCTTTCAGCAAAAATTGAAGCAGGCTGTAATGCTGTTCAGATTTTTGATACCTGGGGCGGAATACTTTCACAGAAGGATTTTGAAGAGTTTTCTTTGCGCTATGTTGAGAAGATAATTTCTCAAATTAAAAGAAAAGATGAGCCTGTGATTTTCTTTGCTAAAGGAGTCCATTATAATCTTAGCAAATTGGCAAGCATTGGTGCTGATGTCCTTGGGCTTGATTGGACAATGGATCTTGGCAAAATTAGGAAAGAAGTAGGAGATAAAGTTGCACTACAAGGCAATCTGGATCCAACTGTTCTTTATGCAAATAAAGATCACATTAAGGAAGAAGTAAAAAATATATTAAGTTCTTTTGGTAAAGGTAATGGACATGTATTCAATCTTGGTCATGGTGTTTTGCCAGATATCGATCCAGAAAATGTTAAAGCACTTGTGCAATTTGTAAAAGAAGAAAGTGTTTTATTTCATAATCAGAGTATTTAAGTCATTCCGAACTTGTTTCGGAATCTCAGTTTATTATTAAAGATCCTGAAACAAGTTCAGGATAACAAAACAAAGAGTATATATGTTTGAAATAGATTTAACAAAATTTAAAAAGTACGATAAACCGGGACCACGATACACAAGCTATCCAACGGCTCCGCAGTTTAATGAAGCGTTTACACACGAAGAATATCTGAGTGAGATTGTAAAAACAAATTACGGAGATAATCTTCCTGATTTATCGCTTTACTTCCATCTTCCTTACTGTGATACACTCTGTTACTTCTGCGGATGTAATATGATTATCACTCGTAACAGAGACAGAATAAAAGAGTATATAAAATATCTTAAAAAAGAAATTGATCTTACCAGGACTTATTTATTAACGGATAGAAAAGTAGTTCAGCATCATTGGGGTGGAGGAACGCCAACACATTTAAATCCTGATGAGATAAATGAACTTGCCTCTTACATTAAACAGTCATTTAACTTTAAAAACAATGCGGAAGTTAGTTGTGAAATAGATCCACGAGAACTTACGAGGCCACATCTGGAAGCATTGCGTAACAATGGATTTAACAGAATCAGTATGGGCGTTCAGGATTTTGATGAAAAGGTTCAAAAAGCCGTAAACAGGATTCAACCAGAGGATATAACAAGACAAGCAGTACAGTGGATTAGAGAACTTGGTTATCAAAGTATTAACCTTGATTTGATATACGGTTTACCTTTCCAAACAGTAGAAGGATTTACAAAAACTGTCGATCACATAATTGATATTTCTCCGGATCGAATCGCTGTGTTTAATTATGCACATGTTCCATGGATGAAAAAACATATGGCGCTGATTCATCCCGAAGATATTCCGGCACCGGAAATAAAATTAGAAATCCTAAAGATGACAATTGAAAAGCTTACAAATGCCGGATACGATTTTATTGGTATGGATCACTTTGCAAAACCTGATGATGAACTTTCAATCGCAATGAGAGAGAAAAAACTTTACCGCAACTTTCAGGGTTACAGTACAAATGCCGGCGCAGATCTTTATGCAATGGGAATAACTTCTATCTCCCAACTTAAAAATGTTTATGCTCAGAATTATAAGACCGAAAAAGAATATTACTCGGCTCTTGATAATGAAAAACTTCCTACAGCAAAAGGCTATCAGCTAACTGAAGATGATCACTTGCGCAGAGAAGTGATTATGAAATTAATGTGCGACTTCGAGTTAAACTTCACATCCATTGAACAACAATTTAAAATAGATTTTAAAACGTATTTTGCGTGGGGATTAAACAACTTAAAAGAAATGGAAGCAGATGATCTTGTTGAAATTTCTGACAGTGGAATAAAAGTTAAGAATATGGGAAGAATGCTTATCCGCAACATTGCAATAAACTTTGATGGATATATTGAACGAAAAGAAGATAAGGCTAAATATTCGAGGACAGTGTAAGGTGCTGAATTAATATTACAGCAAAATTCTGAGATAAATAAAATATCAAGAAAGTCTTGTTATGACTAAAACGATACACGATCTTATAGAAGTAAAGAATCCAAGAGTAGCTGCGCGTTATTTAAAAAATAAAGTGTCTATGGGTAATTTTATAGAAGATTACATTGCTGAAAAAATTAATATTAAAGTCAGCCTAAGGGAACTGCTGAATTATAAGAACGACATTTTCACTTTTAATTTCACCAAGCACCATTATTACTTCTTCATTTCAAGAATGATTCCTGAAGTAGCTATTCATTCTCAAAAACAAGATAAGCGAATAATTAAAAGTCATTATGATAACAAGAATGATTTATTCAGCTGGTTTTTAGGCCCAAAAATGATTTATACCAGCTGCTACTTTAAAAATTTAAATGAGTCGCTTGAAGATGCCCAGGAAAATAAGATGAACCTGATCGCTCAGAAAATGCAGCTTAAGCAAGGCGACGAATTGTTAGATATAGGTTGTGGTTGGGGAACTCTTGTTGCACACCTGGCAAAACATTATGGAGTTAATACAACAGGAGTAACAATAGCTCAAGCTGGGGCTGAATGGGCTACACGACAAATTAAAGAATTTGGCGTAGAAGATCGTGCTAAAATTTGGACAATGGATTACAGAGATATACCCACGGACAAGAAGTATAATAAAATTACTTGTCTTGAAATGGCAGAACACGTTGGTATCAAGTATTTTAAAAAATTTATGAAACAATGTTATGATCTGCTTGAAGATGACGGGCTTTTTTATTTACAAATTGCCGGGTTGCGCGAGCGTAGCAGTTTGCTTCAGAATAAGAACAGGGAAGACCTGGTGTGGGGCCTATTTATGAATGAATATATTTTTTCAGGAGCAGATGCAAGCATGCCATTAAATTGGGATTTACAACGATTAGAAAAAGTTGGGTTTGAGGTGCATTCGGTTGAAAATATTGGAAACCACTACTCAATTACCATTAACAGGTGGTATGACAATTGGATTTCAAACAAAGAGAAGGTTCTTGAAAAATACGGGGAACGAATATTTAGAATTTATGAAATTTTTCTCGCCTGGTCTGTGATGATTGGAAGACACGGTGGCTCGACCGCATATCAAATTGTTTGTCACAAAAACTTAGATAAATTCGACAGGACAAAATTCATTGGTGCCACGAATTTGGGAGAGCATTCGAATATTAAAAAAACGACTACATCAAAGCATCCTTAGTATTGTTTTTGATTTTTTCTAAAAATTTTTAGAAACAGTCTTAAGTTGCAATCATTTCAGATTGTGGATCGCTTGGCACCATCTTTTCATTTTTGCGCGCTTCTTCCTCTTTTCTCATCCTTTCTAATCTCATAGAGTTAGTTCTAAACTTTGGAATAAAAATCGAAAGGATATAGCCTCTAACTATATACCACCAGAAACTTCTTTCAAGCAGAATAGGATCAATATTATGCTCTATTTCTGCATGTGCTTCAGGAACTTTACTCCAGTGAAGTCCTGCTTTGTGATGATGAATTGTATGATAGCCGTTATTGAACAGCATAAAATTTAAAAAGCCGGTAAAGTTTCTTGAATGATTCCACTCAGATTCTTCATTTGCATGTACA
>JBBQSH010000140.1:0-9046 GCA_038214015.1 Ignavibacteriales bacterium
CGTTTCAGGTAAGGGAACAACCACGGAAAGAAATAATTATTCTTATATGGATAAAAGTTTAGGCGTTGGTAAATATTCATACAGATTAAAACAAGTTGATTTTGATGGAACATTCGAATACTCTCCGATCATCGAAGTTGATGTAAATGCACCTGATGAATTTAAGTTGTATCAGAATTATCCAAACCCATTTAATCCATCTACAACGATTGAATATTCACTTCCGGAAAAAGCTGATGTTACAATTTCAATTTACACGGCTATTGGTGAGTTGGTAACAACCTTAGTTAATGGAACAATTGAATCGGGTTATCAGAAAGCTACTTTCAATTCAACAAATCTAACATCCGGTACATACATCTACCAGATAAAAGCTGTTGGCAGTGGAAGAACTTTTGTTGATACGAAGAAGATGATACTGATTAAGTAATGCTCAACTAATAATTTATAAGCTATAAAAAAAGGCACAAGTGATTGTGCCTTTTTTATTTGGTGATTGGCAAGCATTAAAAATAAATTTTAATTTGACTTTAAAGATTATTTTCATTTTGTTTGGGGTGTCATTAAAGAGGCATTGGTGGAAAAGGTTTTTAAAAATATTTTTGCAGCTAAAATTTCTCTGGCACGATATTTCTCTCTCTCTCTGAAAGTTCAAGCGATGTTATTTGCTTGTTACTCTTTTCAAATTTCAATTATCAATTTTTTAATAACAAATTTAATTTAGAAAGCACACAGGGGTACTAAAATGAAAAAAAATATTTTTCTCTTTTACTCATTCTCTCTCATACTCACATTCATTTCCTTTAACTCCTGCAACACAACAGAACCAGATGATGAACTTAAACCCGGAAGACGTGATTATACTTGGACGGTGGACACATTAAGGGCATATCCATTTCTTTATCTGTCGGCTATTTGGGGTAATTCTCCAATTGATATTTGGGCAGTTGGTAGCGGCGGCGGTTCCGATAAAACTATCTGGTACTATGATGGTTTTTCCTGGACTACCGATGGTGTTAGCAGGTATATAGAACCATATGCTGTTCATGGTTTTTCTGATAGTGATATTTGGATTGCTGGAGGAGAGGGGAATATCTGGCGATATGATGGAAATCAGTGGAAATTTAGCTATCAATATTTAATAACCGGTTTCCGTGGGTTTAATAACATTTTGGGAGATATGCCAAATAATATTTATGCTGTGGGTTTTGCAGATAGTGCGAATATAAGCAGTGCAATAATTTTGCATTATGATGGTAAAAGCTGGTCTAAAAAAATGATTCCATATTATAATATTCAGTTCTTAAGAATCAAACGTGATTTAACAAATGGCTTATATTATTTGAGAGGAATGGATAATAATGGAACTATAGTTAGCCTCTTTGAGTATGATGGAAATATCACATTAAAAAATATTTATGAAAACAGTTTTAGTATTGAAACCAATGCTATTGCTCAGTCTATAGGCTCAAAAGTATATTTTTTAATAGGATATAAAATAAACACTTATGAAAAGCAACGGTTCAAACCATTTGTCGAAATAAATGAACCTGGATTTGGAGGTCAATTTTGGGGAAGAAGTGAAAAGGATATTTTTTTAAGAATGTTTGATGGTGTTGCGCATTATAATGGTAGCGATATTAAATATATAATTAATTTTAACAAAGATGATAATATATCCGTAACAGATGTTGCTCTTTTTGAAAAAGAGTGTTTCATCTTGACAACGGATTATAACAATGGACAAAGTATTATTTATAAAGGTAAACTAGATTAAATTATAGGAGATAAAGCTTAATAAAAGCGGGATAGCGCTGCAACGCTATCCCTAAGTTGATAGTCTTCAGGTTGGCACCCTTAGTAGCTCTTTAAATAGAGTTACAGGACTATCTGTTTTAAACTAATCAATTCTTCAACAACCTAAAAGAAGGTGCAATATGAAAAAGTGTATTGTGTTTTTTGTGGTATTATTATTCGTTTTTAGTTTGATAGATATAAGCTTCAGTCAGACAATTTCAAGAAGTCCACGAGGATATTTATCAACAAGGATAAAAAAACAAGTTTATCCTAATAACACTTATGAATTTTTTGATGGCGGTAACCAAGATTACGGCACCTATATTTCATCAAATCCATCCGACGCAAAGGTTTTCATTCGGTCAATTTGGAATTTTACTTTACCAACCGATTTACCAGCCGGCTCATTTGTAAAAAAAGTAGAATTTGAATTCAAAGTAAATTCATCTGAATCTTTTCATCTCAGTTATGTAAGTGATTACCCTTCAAGCCCCAGCAATGAAATAAAATGGAATTTAACTGAGAGTGCAACATTTCTAAAAACTTTGGTTGGATCAAATGGACAAACCTGGAAATATGAAATTCCAGGATTGATAGATTTTATTCAGTCAGCCCAGGATCAATCAAAGCCGAAAGTTTATCTTTCTTTTAAACCAACTACTGAACTCTTGAATACTGCACTTGCCACATTTACAGATATGTATTTAGTTATTACTTATGGTAAAAAATACAACTATACAGTAAAAAACAATTTTGAATCGGGTCAATTAAAAGTTAATAGTCAAATTAAATACAGTGGTGAAATAGTAAAGTTAGAAGAAAATACTACAAACTCTTTTGAAGCAATTGAACCGCAAAGTTCAGGGGGATATACCCAGGTGTGGAATGATACAGAGGGTACTCTATATAAAAGCAATTGGATCCTTTTGCTTGCAGATGGAACAACAATTCCAAAGGGCGAAAACATAGTTATGGAAGATGTTTCTATAGCAGACAGGCATAACTCATTACTGACAGCATATCTGCGCAAAATCTGCAAACCAAACTTCCAAAACAGTTTTGTTGGTGTTGGTAATGGCGGTGTTATAAAAGTTAATAGCACTCAGTATAATTCTCCAACCGCACAATTTAATGTTGTGGAATTAAACCCAATTAGTGGTACAGCTCTGTGGCAGGTTATAAATGAAATTGGATATAGCTTTCATCATTGGAATGATGGAACAACAACGGTAACAAAAATATTTAATCCTAACAGCACTCAAACTTATACAGCATACTATACTGGCAAACCCCTTACTACAAACAGGGCTCTTCATACCGGCACTGTTTACAACCAGCCCGTTGTTTTATATTGGAGTGAGCACCCAAATGTAAATGTAACACAATATCAAATCTGGAGAAGAGTTAAACACAATGGGGTTATGAGCGATCCTCAAATAATTGCCACAGTAAACAGAGGTACAACAAGCTACATTGATGGTGAATATAATTTAACAAGAAACTATTCCAATGATTTATTGTATTATGATGTTAAGCCTTACTACTCTACTGAAAACACTTACTCTGATCCAAATTGGTTAGCAGTATACGGAGTGTTAATGCCAAAAACTTCTGATTCAACATTAGTTTCAGAAATAAAACTTGAAAATTCACTGTCTAACTTTCCAAATCCTTTTAACCCCACTACTAATATTAAATATAGTATAAAGGAATCTGGTCAGGTTAGCATTAAAGTATTTGATTTGATTGGACAGCAGATTATTGAATTGGTGAATGGAGAAAAAGAAGCGGGAAGT
The DNA here is from genome assembly GCA_038214015.1 of Ignavibacteriales bacterium. GTDB lineage: Bacteria > Bacteroidota > Ignavibacteria > Ignavibacteriales > Ignavibacteriaceae > IGN3. The sequence goes on from JBBQSH010000140.1 coordinate 3,594, forward strand.
TATTCCGTTTCTTTTGATGCTTCTCATCTGCCATCTGGAGTTTACATTTATACTATTAACTCCAGTAACTTTGTGCAGACACGTAAAATGTTGCTTATGAAGTAACAAGTAAGAACCTATAGTCAGGAAAATAAAAAGGCACGATTACTCGTGCCTTTTTTATTTTGTGAAGTTGTGATAAACTATTTTTTAAATACAATTGGAATTGTTACCTGAACTTTTACGTTCCTTCCGCGTTGCTTGCCAGGAGTAAATTTGCTATTACGTACAGCATCCATTGCAACTTCATCACAACCGGAGCCAATACCTTTAATAGTACTAACTGAAATAACTTTTCCGGTCTCATCAACAATTGCCTGAACAATAACTTTACCTTCAACACCTACTCTTTTAGCTATTTCCGGATAAACAATTTTACTTTGTAATCCCTTAATACCGCCAATCAATTCAGGCATTTCTTCTACCGCAACAAAAAAAGCAGGCTCTTCTTCTGCTACCTTATTTTCCTTAGGAGGAGTTATATTCTCAGTCTTTGCAGCGGCTATTTGAGTTACTTCTCTATCGTCGTTACTTATTAAATCAGTATTTACATTTGCAGCAAATAAAGTGCTTTCCTCTTTTGTTGAAATTTCCGGTAACGGCGGAATAAGCACTTTCTGTTTAGTTAATGGTTGTTCAGATAAAACATTTTCATTTTTTTCGCCAGGATTTTCAGTTTCGATTTCAGGTTTATATTCATCGTTAAGAATAATATTTGTCTGTGCAGCCAAGTTTACTTTTTCAGTGTTGGTTCCTTTATCAACTACTTTTGCAGGAACTTCCTTAAAGTTTAAGTAAACAAATATTGAAGATGCTGCAAGAATTACAAACACAGCAGCGGAAACTAAAATATTTCTTCTAAGTTTTTTTCGCAATTTAATAATTTCTTTTTCGTAAGATTCAGTTTCACTTAGTACCGGCGGTGTTCGTTTTTCATTCTCAATTTTCGATAATATTTCATCAATATTAATTGATTCTGTTATCTTGCTTGATGTGTTAACTTTTTCTATTACTTGTTTAGATGAAGTAACAGGTGTCTTAATCTCTTTATTAACAATATCATTTTTCTTTTCATTTTCTTCAAAAACTGTTTCTCTTATTTTAAGATTTGATTTATCCACAGCAGGTTTAATTTGCTGAAATGATTTTTCAACTTTTTTGATTTCAGAATTTGTTCTCACTTCATGTTTTTGCGGCACCTGAACTGGAGTTTGAACATCATTCTTTTTTACAACTTGTGGAGATTTAATTTCCACTGACTTTTCTGTTTTTGCTGCTGCATCATCTATCTTTGGAATTTCTTTAACTGGCTCATCTTTCTTAGCCTGTGGTTCAGATTTATTAACATTGGGCTCAACAGGTTTACCTGGAATTGCCTTTTGATACTTGTCCACAAATACATTACTTCTTCCAAGTTCTTTGGGAGGTTCATTTGATTTTATTTTTATTTCGGATTTCTCAAAAACAGGTGAAGCGGATTTTTCTTCAATCTTCTTTTCTTCTTTTGTAACAACTGTATTAGATCTCTGAATTTCCTTAATTGGTTCGTTGGTTTTTATTTCTACGACTGGCTTATCTACAATTGGCGGCGTTGGATTGCTTTCAAGTACACGATTATCAACAACTGGTTGAACCGGTTTTACTTCAGTTTTATTTTCTTCTTCAATATTAACAATTGTACTTTCTTTGCTAATAATTTTTCTTTCTTCATTCTTTAAAAGTTCCTTTAAGTTTATACTGCTGTTGGCTATTAATCGATTTTTAACTATTACTTCTTCTTTAACTATTGCTGGTTTAGGTTTATCGATAATTATTGAAGGATCATCATTTTTAATATCAGGCTCTGTTTTATTTGTATCGATAGATGGAGTTGGGGGTTTTATATTTTCAGTTTTTGACAAAATAAAATTTAGTTTTTTATCTGTTAACAAATCTTCTTTCTTATCAACAAATAAGTCCGGTTTCTTTTCTGAAGTAATATAACTCTTTAGTTTAATATCACTATTTGTTTTTGCAATTACTTCTGCTGGCTGTTTACTTGAATCATTCTTCTCAAGGTTTCTTAATAAACTTAATTCTTTGGGATCTCGTTCTCTAAATTTCAATTCAAACTCCGGCTTTTTCTTTTCCTGCAATTCCGGCTGCTTATTAGTTACAGGAATAGAACTCTCTATTTTTTGTTGAATTGGTTCTTGAACTGGCTCCGGTATAGGATTCTGAATTTTCTGTTGAATCGTTTCTGGAACTGGGCTTTGAATTTTGTGTTGGACTCGTTCCGGAACGGACTCTGCTACAAGATTCTGAATTTTGTGTTGAATCGCTTCTGGAGCTGGGCTCTGAATTTTTGTATGAATTGGTTCAGTAACAGACTCTGGAATAGGATTTTGAGTTTTCTGTTGAATTGTTTCCCTAATCGGTTCTTGAATTTGATTAATTAGGGTATGTTCAGAGGACATAATTTTATAGTCAACTTCGCCACCCCCTGAAATTTTAATAAAAATATCTCTAATTTCTGAGTTAAGTTCATGTCCCGGATTTTCAATTGAGATAGTTGTTGCTAGCAGCGCTGTTAAATTCTGATATTCGCCCAACTCTTTCCATAAAAAATCAGGATCGTTTTTTCTTAACTCACTAAGTAATTTTCTTTCTTCTGATGACAAACAACCCAAAGATTCTAATTTAACAAGAGGCGAAACTTTTTTATTGTCATCTTCGGATTTTCCTGTGTAATGATGATGAAGACTTTCCATAATGCTTAATGTTTTTTGTCTAACAGTTACAACAGGAACGCTTAACCTTTTTGCAATTTCTTCTTCATTCAATCCTTCAAAGTAAACGAGGGATAAAACCAAGTTCTGCACTTCAGTAAGATGATTTTTATAGGATTTAATTTTTTCTCCAAGCTCAGTTCTTTGATCAAGATCTATCGGAGTAATAACTTCTGAAAGATTTGGAAGAATAAATTCAACTTCATATTCATCAGAATAATCCGGAATATCTTCAACAAACTTCATTCTTTTAAGAGCATCAAGAGACATATTTCTTGCAAGCAATGTAAGCCAGGTAAAAATATCGTTGCTTGTTGTGCTGTAATAGTCAATCCGTTTTAGGAAAACAGAAAAAACATTCAAAAGTATTTTTTCAGCTAATTTTTGATTTGTTACTATTTCCTTTATCAAAGAGTAAATAGTTGCTGAGTAGCGACTATACAGATGCTCAAATGCATCTGAATTGTACCCAATTATTTGAAGTAGTAATTCACTATCGGTCGTTTGTTTGTTTTCTGACATTGTAGTTATCATTATTTGTTTACAAGGATAGTTGTTTCAGCAATTTTTCTGCCAAAATTTTCATTACCAAAACCTTAATATTACCCCAATAACAAAGTTCTCGCTTTAGTGTTAATTTGTTATTTTTACCTTCAAAATTTTTCCTAAGGTAAATATGACTTCACGACAAATTCGTCAGCAATTTTTAGATTTTTTTAAGAACAAAGGACATCGCATAGTTTCATCATCTCCGGTAGTACCGTTTGATGATCCGACACTGCTTTTTACAAACGCCGGAATGAACCAGTTCAAAGATGTATTTCTAGGCAATGGCACAAGGGAATACAAGCGCGCTGCGGATACACAAAAGTGTATTCGTGTTTCCGGTAAGCATAACGATTTGGAAGAAGTTGGTCACGATACCTATCATCATACTTTGTTTGAGATGCTTGGCAACTGGTCTTTTGGTGATTACTACAAAAAAGAAGCTATCGGCTGGGCGTGGGAATTATTAACCGAAGTCTGGAAACTTCCCAAAGAAAGATTATGGGCAACAGTTTATAAAGATGATGATGAAGCGCTTGCACTTTGGAAATCTGAAACAGATATAAATCCAACTCACATTTTAAAGTTTGCAGAAAAAGATAACTTTTGGGAAATGGGAGAAACCGGTCCCTGCGGTCCCTGTTCAGAAATACATGTAAACATAAGTGATGATCTTGAAAATGCTGAGCTTGTAAATGCAGGATCACCGGAATGTATTGAAATATGGAATTTAGTTTTTATTCAATACAATCGAGATGAAAACGGAAAACTACACGAACTTCCTGCAAAACATGTTGATACAGGAATGGGCTTTGAAAGAGTTTGTGCTGTGCTGCAAAATAAAAAATCAAATTACGATACTGATGTTTTTACTCCTATTATTAATGCTGTTGTAAAGCTCTCAAAAGTAAAGTATGAAAAAGAAGAAGATAGAATTCCAATGCGTGTCATTGCTGATCATATACGTGCATTAACTTTTGCAATCGCAGATGGCGCTGTTCCCGGAAATGATGGACGTGGTTATGTGCTTCGCAGAATTTTAAGACGCGCAGCTCGTTATGGCAGAAAAATAAATCTTAAAGAACCTTTTCTTTACAAACTTGTTGATGTCCTTGCTGATACAATGGGTGATGTTTTTCCCGAAGTAGTTGAGAAAAAAGATTACGTCAAAAAGATTATCAAAGCAGAAGAAGAAAGTTTTAATACAACGTTAGATCGTGGAATTGATTTGTTTAACGAAATAGTAAATAAACTTAACAAGCAAAAAATAAAAGTAATTCCCGGCGAAGATATATTTAAACTTTACGATACATTCGGTTTTCCTGTTGATCTTACAAACGTAATGGCTCGTGAAATTGATTTTGCAATTGATGAAGACGGATTTAACAAGTTAATGAATAAGCAAAAAGAACGCGGACGTGAAGCATCAAAAGATAAATTTGCTTCAGTAAATGTTACATTAAATGATTTATCTGGATTTAATCTCGTCGATACAAATCCAACAACCTTTACCGGATATGATGAGCTTAAAACAAAAGCAAAGATTATAGGAATTAAAACCGATGGTGAAAATACTTTAGTGATTCTTGATAAATCACCATTTTATGTTGAATCCGGCGGACAAACGGATGATTTAGGAAAGCTTGTTGTTGATTCAAAATCATATGATGTTGTTGATGTAGCAAAAATTGAAAACCTGATAATTCATATAATCAATTCAGCAAATTCAAGTTCACTAAAAATTGGTACCGAGGTTATTGCTGAAGTTGATGAAATACGTCGTTGGGATATAATGCGTAATCACTCAGTTACACACTTTTTACATAAAGCATTAAGAACAGTTTTAGGAACTCATGTTCAGCAAGCTGGTTCTTACGTTGGTCCTGATAGATTAAGATTTGATTTTACACATTTTGCTAAACTTACTTCTGATGAAGTAAATCAAATAGAAGCGATGGTAAATGCAAACACCAGAAAAAATTATCCGTTAAAACATCATCGCAATACTCCATTTGATGAAGCAAAGAAAATGGGTGCACTAATGTTCTTCGGTGATAAGTATGGCGATAAAGTTAATGTTGTGCAGTTTGGTGATTTTTC
>JBBQSH010000141.1:0-8896 GCA_038214015.1 Ignavibacteriales bacterium
GCCTTGGTTGGTAATTGTTGTAAATCCCTTATAGGCAAGTATTGACAATGCCAAAGCTGCAATAAAACTACCAACCTTTGATCCATCACCGCTGTTTACTGTACCCAGATTTTCGAATGAAGGAAAACCAGATGCAGCAAGACCAGCAATGGCTAATAAGGCAATTCCCAGAATTTTTGCAATCGCTGTAATTGTTGCAGTTGCTCCGATTATTTTATTGCCTGAGACATTTATAATAAAGGCTATTGCAATCAGAGCCACGCCAAGAATAGGCACAAGAGCACTTCCATTACCAACATTAAACAACCTAAGTGTGTAGGCTCCAAAAGTTCTTGCAACAAGACTCTCTGCAATTACCATTGAGACATACATTAAAAGAGAAAAAGTACCTGTAATTGTGCCGGGACCGTATGCCTTTCTTAAAAATTCAGCAACTCCTCCAGATGATGGATACGCATTGGAAAATTTTACATAAGAGTAAGCGCTAAGACCAGTTACAAATGCCCCAGCTGCAAATGCTATAGGGAAAAGGCTGCCGGCTAATTCAGCAATCTGTCCCATAAGTGCAAATATTCCGGCGCCTATCATAACACCTGTTCCTAAAGCGACTGATCCAACAAGAGATAACTTATTTGCAGAATCTTTTTTCATATTCTAATACTTAATATTTTGTAATTGAGTAATAAAACAATTACAGCTTCCTTCCAAAAAATATTTCAATGCCAATTCATTTGAATAATAAATCACCATACCCCCAAAGGATCGTTCCAAAAACAACATTAATATGTGCAACTTTCTCCAGGTATTGATTCCAAAAATGTGTGCATATGAATGCTCTCAGGAGTTACCAGGCCATAGAGAACACAAAGGAGAAAACTTACAGCAGCAAAAAGTCCCAGAGACCAGGTTACAATTTTTATGTTTAACATTTTAATTTCTCCTTTTAATTTATTCCTTCCTTTTCTTGTCGGTTTACATTAGTAAAAGAAAAAAAAATGGTATAATAACTTTATTAGTGCCATATTATTTCCTCATTGAATATTATAATATTTTACAATCTCACTTCAACACCGCCGCCCCAACCATATACCGAATGCCATTGTCCGGTGAGTGAAAGCCACCTGTTTATTAAGTAAAACATTCCGCTGCGGTATTCCCACAGTTCATCGGTGTCATACTGTGCTTCACCGAAAAGAGAAATACGAGGAGTTAGTTCGAAATACTTTTCCAGGTTTATACGTGCATCAAGTTTTGTATCAAGCCACAGACGGGTTTCGATATTTAACGGAAGAAGATATCTTATACCGGCTACGCCGACAGTTTTTTCAAATTCCTTTTCAACTCCTTCCAAATTTGCTCCGGCAAAAAATGTAAAGAAACGGTTTACGTATCTATCCCAGGTGATTACCGTTTCCCACTGAAAGTTATTTACTTTTTGCCAGCCGGTTTCCCAGTTTGCAGAAATAATATTTCTTGTATCAGCAAATACAATTGAGCCGATACTCATATTACTAATTACGGATGGGTTAGCCCACAAATACCATGTTTCGGAAAATAATTGTGAACGGACAGCGGCTACTTCGGGAGGCATTTTAAAATCTTCATAATGTACTACTCTTGCCATACCACTCTTCATGTGGTAGAGCAGGTGGCAGTGAAAAAACCAGTCGCCAACTTCATTGGACAGAAATTCAATTACAGTTGTTGCCATCGGAGCAACATCCACCGTGTGTTTAAGAGGGGAATAATCTCCTTGCTTATTAATTACACGGAAGAAGTGTCCGTGCAAGTGCATCGGGTGATGCATCATAGTCCGGTTTATCATTATAAATCTTACAACTTCACCTTCATTAATTTTAATGTAATCACTTTCCGATAACGGTTCATTATTTATAAACCAAACATACCGTTCCATATCGCCGTCCAGAGTTAAACGTATTTCCCGCACAGGATTATCTTCAGAAAATGATGTAGGTTCCAGTGAACGAAGTTTGTCGTAAGGCGGCATCGGTCTTTCTTTATCCATTCCCTCAACTGCAAGTCTTTTTGATGAAGCCACATCTCCGCCAAGCAATCCAAAATTATATCCAAATCTTTTTCCTTTTCTTTCTTCAACTTGATTTGCGCTTATATCCTCTCCTTCACCCATTTTTTCAGTCTCATCTTCCATTTTCATTTCCATATTCTGATGAGTCATTTTATTGGAATCTTTCATTTTCATTTTAGAAGTGTCGGAATGATCCATGTGCATATTGTTCATGTTCATTTCACCGGAATTATTTTCTCCCATGTCCATACCTTCCATGCTGTGCATATCCATACCATCCATTGCCATGTTCATTCCCGGTTTATCGAACATTCCAGCTTCAATTTTGCTGTCAGACATTCCCATTGCACCGGCAGGAGTGAGTGCAAATACTTTGCTGAAGGATAGTCCCCCCATTGATATGTATAAATTTGGATTCGGCACATAATCCGCCTCATGTTTTATTCCATTACCAAACCAGGCTGATGCATAGGCTGAACCATCATGTGCTGTTGCTCTAAATTCATACATCCCTGACGGAGGTACATTAATTGTTACATCATAAGTTTCAGCAACGCCTATCAGCAGTCGTTTTATTATAACCGGTTCTACATTAATACCATCTGCGGAAATAATCGTCATCTCCCCGCCGGCAAACTCAACAAAGAAAAAACTGCTAGCCGATCCGTTGATAATTCGGAGCCGGATTTGTTCGCCTGAAGCTTCATCTATAACTGAATTGGGCGTACCATTTATTAGGAAACGGTCATAAGCAATATCCGCAATATCCATTGCAGGCATTCTTTGAAGTTCGCGTGAAAAATAATCGCCAAGAAGCCCAACGCTTACGGCTCCGATTATACTTTGCGCGCTTCCTTTCTCAAGAGAATACCATTCGCTTCCTCTTTTTAATAATCGTAAAGCTGAGTGAGGGTTTTCATCCGTCCAATCGGAAAGAAGTAGAACAAAATCTTTAAGATTATCAAACTGTTTTTTTTCTTTCGGATCGATTACAATTGAGCCGTAAACGCCGCTCTGTTCTTGCAGGCTTGTATGCGAGTGATACCAAAATGTGCCCGACTGCCGAATGGGGAATTTATAAGTAAATGTAGTTTTAGCGGCGATAGGAGGGAAACTAATGAAAGGTACCCCATCCATATTCGGCGGGATAAGAATACCGTGCCAGTGAATTGAAGTTTCGACATCCATTTTATTATGAACTCGGATAACTGCAGAATCCCCTTCAGTAAATCTTAAAGTTGGACCGGGAATACTTCTGTTTATTGTCATCCCATTCGAGGGTTCACCGGTGATATTGATTTCTTCTTGAGCAATTGTTAAATCATATTCTACAATTTGTGCTTCAGCGGAAAAAAAAATTGTAAAGATAAACGTTATTAAGAATAAAGAACTCGGCAATGAAATGGGTTTTCGCATTTTTACCTTTCTATATAAATATTATTTTAAAATCAAAAAAAACAGCGGTGCATTTATATATAATTTATTTCGGGAAAAATCTAAAACACTAATCTATTTTTAACTAATCTTTTATTTAGGCTGCTTTTTTCTTGTTGATATATTTATCATTTTATACATAGGACAAAAACCTGTAAAACTGGTCACCAAAAAGATTAGCGCAAATATGCCAAGAATTATTGCAGCCAATACGCTAATATAACCTGTTAAGTAAAGAATAATTACAAGCAATGCTAATAATGCTCTAATTATTCTATCAGCAGTTCCCATATTATTTTTCATAACTTTTCTCCAGTGTTTTTACTCTTCCCGATTAATAAAGTTTTTTAATTCTTGATCAGAAGGTAACGATCTGTCCGGTGAGGGACTGAAAACTAATTTACCATCCACAACTAAATTTGGTGAATTTCGAATCTGATATTTTCTCATGGTTTCAGGATCATCCTCAACATACTTCACTGTATAATTAACATCCATCTCTTTAAGTTGTTTTTCTAACATCGGTCTGTGTGAACAATCTTTTGTTGCTAAAATTAGTACATTCATTTTTTCTCCTTTAATTTTTGGGATCTAAAAATAAATTCATTTTATATTTTTACCTTATCAACCGGTAAACCTAATGTTATCCAATCGTGCATTCCGCCCCTGTAGTAGAGAATTTTATCTGCCGGATAACCAGCTTCTAAAAGAGCTCGTATTGCTGTCGGAGATTGCGGGCATTGCGGTCCATTGCAAAAAAATATTGTTTGCTTTTGCTTATCCAGTTCGTTCATACGTTCTGTTATTTCAGAATGCGGAATATTAATTGACCCTTTAATTGTTGGTGTCCCAGAACTATCATGTTTTCTTGCATCAACAACCGGCAGCCCTTTTTCTAAATGATAATTAACTTCTAATTCGCCCACAGTAACAACTCCTTCGGCAGCCTGCATTGGCTGAATAGCTCCCCAAGTAACGTCCGCTTGAACCAAGCCTTCCTCGCTGGGTACATTTTGAGGGATCATTTGAATTTCATCTCTTTTACTTATTCTTTTTTCTGATATATCCATTTCTTCTCCTAATTTAATTTTCTATCAAGAATTTAATTATAAACTTATTCCAGTTCCTTCTTCATCCGTTCATATTCCTGCTGATTTATTTCATCTTTTGCATAACGTTTTTTTATATTTCCAGAACGTTTTCTTCAGAATGCACTTCCATACCTCAATTGCCGAAGGAATTATTAAAACCGCCTTTGCCGTTATATTGAAAAATAAACCAGGCAGCAACTGCTATTATAACTAATATATCGCCGCCCCTCATTCACTGATTCAAATCACTGAGCCAAATATCCGCCGTCAACCGCATAATAAGTTCCTGTTACAAAAGAAGATTTTGAAGAGCTTAGCCAAAGCACTAATTCTGCAACTTCTTCCGGTTCGCCTAATCTTCCGACCGGATGTAAGCCCGCAAGTGAATTTAAAGTATCTTCAGGCAGATTATTACTTAACAGCGGTGTATTTATATATCCCGGACCAACAGCATTTATTCTGATATTTTGATTTGCATACTCAAGTCCCGCAGTTTTTGTTAACCCAACAACTCCATGTTTTGCCGCAACATAAGCGGGCGATAATTTTGTGCCTACCTGCCCGAGAACCGAAGCCATATTTACGATAGCTCCGCCGCCCGATTTTAATATTGCGGGAATTTGATAACGCATTCCGTAAAATACTCCGGATAAATTTACAGCAATTACTTTTTCCCAGCCGTCAATAGGATATTCACCGGTTAAGGCAAGCGGACCGCCGATTCCCGCATTATTGCATGCAATATGAAGTGCTCCAAATTTTTCTAATGATTTTTCTACAAGCATCTTATTATCATCAGCAATCGATACATCTGCTTTTACAAAAATTGATTCGCCCCCGGTTTTACTTATCATAGATACTGTTTCATTGCCACCGTTTTCATCGATATCTGAAACAACAACTTTCATTTTCTGCTCGGCATACAAAATGGCTACTGCCCGACCGATTCCCGAGCCGGCGCCGGTAACTATTGCAACTTTATTTTCTAAATTTTCCATAGTGCTTCTCCTTTTAAAAAAATTATAAATTTATTCCAGTTCCTTCTTCATCCGCTCATACTCTTCTGTATTTATTTCCCCTTTTGCATAACGCTTTTTTAATATTTCCAGAGCGTTTTCCTCAGAATGTCCTTCCATACTTCTATTGCCGAAGGGATTATTAAAACCGCCTTTGCCGTTGTATTGAAAAATAAACCATATAACAACTGCTATTATTATAATACCTATTAATCCTCCGCCCAGCATAATATTATCTCATTCCTTTCTGAAGACAGCCCTTCGGGATCCAGATCAGCGCCCCGAATTGTCCTCAACTAAACTTCAATGTTTTTATTAAAAGATGATAATCAGTTATCAAATTAATTTTGGTCGTCGTCATTCATAACGCCGCCTTGCTGCATTTGGGAATTATTCATCATTCCGCCGCCCATCATTCCTTGATTCATCCAGATATTTTTTAATGTTTGTTTCTGCTGATCGGTTAAAGCACCTTTCATCTTTTTTGATGTTTCATATGCACTTATATTCATATCAATTTTTGAATCAGCTATACTCTCCATTGCAGTTTTGAGTTCAGATGATGACGCATCATTTTCAAGCATATTTTCCAGGTCAATTTTCTTTTTATCAATTGCCGCCTGATAGTCTATTTTTTTCTTCATGAAATCAGTTCTCATCGCTAATAGTTGTTTAGCTTGAGATTCTGTTAAAGACAATGCCTGTGTCATCATTGGAAGTTTTTGAATCATCATCATATATTTTTGCATTGGCATATTTTGATTCATCATTCCCATTCCTCCTTGCATCATTCCTCCTTGCATCATTCCGCCGCGCATCATATTCTTCATCATCTTGTGCATTTCAGGTTTATCCATCATTGTTTTGCACATTTGCATCATACCTTCTTTATCATCTTTGCACTTAGTCATCATTAAATTCATCATCTGCATTCTCATAGTACTATCTGCTGCTATTTTATCCATACATTTATGCATATCATTATCCTGCACCATCATCTTACTTTCTTTCATTTCAGTTGGTTTTTCTTGTGCATTTATAAGAGGCACCAGCGCAAAAAACAGTCCAAGTACAAATAAAGCGATTAAATTTTTCTTAAGCATTTTATTGCTCCTTTCGTTTAGTTAATTAAAAAAATGGCTATAGCTTATTATTCATAAGTTCAAATTATTAGTTAGTCATTTTATTTTATTTTTTTTTGTTTGATTGATTAACTATCAGCCAAATAACCAATACTAAAATCACAAGCCCGAAAAGCCAGCCATACCCCATTCCACCCATAAAACCATCATGAAACATTTTTTAATTCCTTTATATTTATAACAAAATACAATGATTTATGACAGCTATTCAATAGAGCAAAGGGTTGACAAAAGAACTAATTCTCTTATTCATCAATTAATGAAATCGAATTTATTTCAGCAACGGGATTTGAATATTTCTATGTCAAATGGGATATTAAAAGATCATACCCCATTTCCCAGAGTTTGCGTTCTGAATAGAATTCCATCGGTTACTAAAGTGATTTGAGAAAATCCATTAAATCCTTCAAATCCTGGTCGCTCATCTTCCAGCGCGGCATATCTTCTTTAAGTTCATCGCCATCAGGATGTTTACCTCCTTCAACAGCATTACGAAAAGCTTCAAAATTATATGCCTCATGTTTATGCTCTTCTTTCATATCCGCCTGTTCTTCATCATGTTCACCAGACAAAGCAGACCACCGAATGTCCGGCGCATTCATGGTTTCCATTTGCATCATGTGCTTTCCTCCACGCGCATCTATGCCGTGGCAGGATACACAAGCCAGGTTTCCTCCCATCATCATACCGGTTGCAGGACCACCTTTGTAAGAGATAGGTGTACCGCGTTCACTGGTAGCGGTATAATAGATTCGCTTCCCATTAGAATCGAATGACCCAACTCCCCATGAAGTTCCATTTACCTTGTTTTGATCTGTCTGTGAATTACAGCCTATTAAAAGAAGTGCAATTCCCAAACCAAAAATTATTTTGAATTTCATATACATAATTCAAGTCTCCTATTTTTATTGAAAGGTCTCTTTCATATACTATTTTTTTATTTTTCATCTAAATTCAAATCCAAGGAATGAATTCCGTCTATTTATGTTAGAATGCAATTCCAAAAGTTGCCAGCATCTGAGTATCATATTCCCTAACGTTGCTGATGGGAAGCTGCAGTCCAATGCCCCAATCTATTTCGTCTGCCACTTTGAATTTTAACCCGGCAAGAGAATATACAGTAGTTTCTTTTTCCATAACTTCGCCCCGAATCTCTATAATTGGATAAAAGATTTCAGAGGCTTTGAACACGAAGGCACCCTCATATTCTGCCATTTTATCCTTTGGGTTAAAATGAATATTTGCATCGATTACTAATAAACCAGGTATTGTTTCTCTTGCAGAAATTCCAAATAATCCCTTATATGCATTTGACTCAACCGGACCCGTCGGAATACTAATTTGACCAAAAATGCTGATACCCTGACTTAAATCAGCATTATGCAGAAATGAATACATTAACATCACTTCAGAGTAGCCTGAGCTTTTAAGCGCATCATTCCTTACATGCAAACCCACATTTTGGAACAAACCCGCCTCCACATGAAATGCAATATCAGAACTGGTCATTGCTCCCATGCGTTGTTGAAAAGGGGTCAAACGCAACGACACTTCTCCCACATGATCAGGTAATGCCATGTGCGCCAGGAAAGGATGAACAAACATATCTTTCATTCCATTATCCTTCATATCCTGGGCAAATACAAATTGAATACTGAGGATAAAAAACGATAACAATACAAAAATTATTTTTTTCATTTTTTCTCCAATACTTGTTTATAATTTTTTTCATTTCACTTTCGTTACGTACTGAGGTGATTTTTTTATAGGTGATCTTTCCACCTCAGCAGCCAAATTATCATTTATAGACTATCAATCACTCTTTGCAGCCGTTGCCTGATTTCGCCGGCAATTTCGCCCAGCTTGGGATTATCGATGGCCCGCATTGATGCCACAGGATCGACCACCGCAATTTCCACTCCATCTTCTTTTTTTTGTACAATAACATTGCAGGGCAGCATTATACCAACCTTATCTTCTGCTTGCAGCGCCTGGTAGGCAAATGGCGGATTGCAAGCACCAAGGATTCTGTAAGGACGAAAATCCACATCAAGTTTCTTTTTTAATGTTTCCTTTACATCAATTTCTGTTAAGATGCCGAAGCCCTCACTCTTTAAAGCTTCAGTTACTTTTTCAATTGCTTCTTCGAATCCCAAATCTATTTTT
>JBBQSH010000142.1:0-8772 GCA_038214015.1 Ignavibacteriales bacterium
TCCAGCAGCGCCCATTATCAACACGTTCTTACGAGCCATAGAAATACTCTCCTTTGTGCTTTTATTATAAGTTGTTGTATAAAAATATTTTGATTCATTTTAAATGATATTATTAAAAATTACTGTTACAAATCTAAGGGTTTTTTACAAGAGTTTCGTTGAAAAAAGTAAAGGACAACACAGTATTAAAGGGGTTTAATTTAAAAAGTGCGTTTAAGTTAAATAGGGCAAGAAAATTAAATTAAGAATTTAAAAAATATTTTTAAAAAGCCCTTTCCTTTAGATGCTGTGTTAAAATTTTATGTAACGTCACACTGAGCGAAGTCGAAGTGTGAACCTGTTTGACGGTAGACAGGTTTATCTTAAAATTTCAGTCTTCGTCTTCGCTCAGACTGACAAATTGTATTTTTTGTACAGCCTCTTTTGGGAAGGGGTTTGGGATAGACTTATTTTAACAACATCAGCTTTAAGTTTTTATATTGCTGATTAGCTTGAATTCTTAAAAAATAAATTCCAGAACTTACTTTGTTACCGGAATTATTTTTACCATTCCAGATAACTTCATAAGTGCCTGTTGGTTTTTCTTCATTAACTAATGTTGTTATTTCATTACCAAGGATATCATAAATTTTAAGTTGCACTCGAGACCCTTCGTCCCTCGTCTCCGCTCGGGATGACAAGCTCAGAGTGACATTTGGGATAGTATATCTTATTAAAGTACTCGGATTAAATGGATTTGGATATGCGCTTAAACTAAATCCGTTAGGAATAAATTCATCGTCATCAACCGAAACAACAATATTTGTTGTACCCGGGGTTGGATTCATAAAAATCCAGTTACTTGCTCCATCGGGTAATCTGCCGAAAGAAACATCGGTTGTTTGCTGACCGAATGAAAGTGAATCGATAATTGATATTCCATCTGTTTCAACCAATCCGATAAATTCTCCATCCTTGCTTAGCTTAAAGTTTGAATGTATGCCTTGCTGAGTTTGTTGTTCATCGCACCAGATTAACAAATACTGATTAGGATTTATTATCAAATTTTGTTGAGTGAATTGGTACTTTGTTAAGTTATCTTTTTTATCTGTTAAATATCTTCCTGTTAAAGTAATCGGATTTGAGGTTGGATTATAAAGCTCAATCCAATCATCGTATTCACCTGCTGGATCAGTAATTGTAGTTCCATTATCTGCCATAAATTCGTTAATAACAATATCATCAGAAATAATTTGCTGCGATCTTATATCAATTGCTTTTTTTCTGGGATAGAATTGAAATTCATTTTGTGTGTCTTTTACATAGATAAAAAATTTTCCTGTTTTGCCCGCGCCAAGAGGAGGAATAACTCCAATCCATCTATCCGCTTCATCAACGTTTTTTGTATTTAGGATAGGAGAGAAATTCATTGGATAAATTTGTGTTGATGATGTTCCATCTTCTTGATAGTGAATTGATACTTCACTTAATCCATTATTATCAAACACAGAGGCATAAACATAAATGGAATCATTAGCTCCAGGATTTTTTGGTTCATAATCAATTTTGTATGCAATTGGTTTTGCACTTTGATAAGAAAGCTGCCCGGGCAATGAAGCATTCCTAAGATTTACAAATTGTTTCAATCCATATTTAACATGCTGATTGTTGTAACCGGTTGCAGAATATGAATTGTAAAAATCATTTGTGTCAAATCCATAATCAAGCGTGCGAAAAGAATCACTAATTACTGAAGTGCTTATCATTGACATAAAAATATCAATTCGGTTTACCCAATTTGAAAGTTGATAAACATTCGTACTATAAAATTCTAAAAAGTGAGTGTAAAGATTTCTGTATTGTGCATTTTGCATTAGCCGCTCTGCAAGAGGTCGATATCCGCCAACAACTTTAGGATAGTTATATGGATTTGCAGTAGTCCAATTGTTTCCGGACCAATCAATTCCATAAGTATTATCGTAATCATAAGGAATCAAATGGAAAATATCTTTTGCCGGCTCATGGTATAAATAATAATTATTCATCAAAGACCAGTAATCATCCCATTCGCCAACTAGAATGTTCATTGCAAAATATTTTAACACTTCAGGCACTTCAATTACAGATTCAAGCGAATCTGCAAGTGAACCAGATGGCGTGTTATTCAAAATTGTAATTAATCTTACAAGCTTAGAAAAATCTCCAATCGATTTGTTTGTATTAAGCTCATATGCTGGTCTGCCATTGTTATTAAGATTCTTGTAAAGATTGGGATCGCTGCCAAGATAATTTAAATCAGCAGGGTAGAGGCACTTCCACAAATTTCCTGTATCATCACCAAAGTTTTTATTTAGAAACTCGTCATCAATATGTTCTACAGAAATGTACAAGCCGTAATATTGCTCGTTTATATAAACCTCAACATGATTTGCTCGGCTTGCTTTCATTCCAATTGATTGATAGTGATCAAAACATAATTTGCTGCGGATGATGGATGGATCATTATGTTCGCCGTTAAGATTTAATTTATCAACTCCATAAAATTCTCTTCCTTGCATAAAAGAATTGAAAGAAACTTTAAAAGATTTTTTTGCCGCTTCTCGTGATGTATTGCCGCGCAATCTAAATCCAATTGAATCGACTGTTTCATTTATGTAAGCATTTTGAAAATGAAATGTTGCTACAAATTCAGAATCACTCTGCACATTTTGGTAAAGCCACTCAATCGCTGCTGGATCAATAGTTATATCAACTCTTGCAACTTGAGAATCATCATAAAGTTTCCAGCTTTCATCTTGTTGGGGAATGATGTGTGTTGAGATTAGAAGTGAGAGTAAAAGTAAGGTTTGGAAATTCAAATATCTTGTAGAAAAATTCATTCTATATCCAATTGTTTTTAACGATACTAAGTTTATTAAAATTGCTTAGTAAATGTTTCATGCTCGCGAAAGCGGGCATCTAGTATTAACTAAACTAATAAAGTGGATTCCCACTTTCGTGGGAATGACAAATCAATCTGAAAACAAATAATTTGAGGTTAACAATTACAATCCAAAGTTCACGAAAAGATTATTAAATTGCTATCACAAAAAATATTATTCGCTTAAAAATCCAGCGAGGAAAGCATGAAAGCATTATTCATTTTTATTATTCTCTCAATTTCAATTCTACCACAAAACGATCCTAAGTTTGATGATTACTTTTTGGATGAAACATTGCGCATAGATTATTTTCATATCGGTGATGCGAAAACTGAATTGATAACTATTGATAAACTTTTCCGTTACGGTATTTGGGCGGGAAGCTTAAATCATCTTATAGATAATTTTAATAATGGTAAATATTATCTAAAAATTTATGATTTCAACTCCGGGAATTTAATCTATTCAAAAGGATTTGATACTTTCTTTGGTGAGTATGCAACAGGCGATGATGGAGTAAATGGAATACAAAAAAGTTTTCACGAAACTGCAATCATACCTTTACCTAAAAATAAAATTGCATTTGCTTTAGAAAAACGTGATGACAATAATGAGTTAAAAGAATTCTTCAGGACTCTAATAGATCCAAATAGCATATATATTATAAAAGATAAAATTGCTGATGAAACTGTTGAAATATTTAAACCTGTTAATAATGGCGATCCGCATGAAAAAATTGATATCGCTATTCTTGCAGAAGGATATACAAAATCTGAAAAAGAAAAATTTGAAAAAGATTTAAATAAATTTGTTGGATATTTCTTTGAGCAAGAACCCTATAAGTCACAAAAAAATAATTTTAATATTTACGGAGTTTTCAAACCATCTGAACAAAGCGGAACTGATTTACCGGGTGCAGACATTTTTGTAAACACAGAACTAAATACAACATTCTGGTCACTTGGTTCTGAAAGATATTTGATGACTGAGGATAATTTATCAATGCACAATCTTGCTGCTCACGTTCCTTATGATGCGATTTATATTCAGGTTAATCATCCTCGTTACGGCGGCGGCGGGATTTATAATCAATACTGCACGTATACTACAGATAACCAGTTTGCAAAGTATTTATTCACTCACGAGTTTGGTCATTCATTTACAGGCTTAGCTGATGAGTATTATACGTCTGATGTTGCTTACAATGATTTCTTTAAGTCCACTGTAGAACCGGTTGAACCAAACATTACAGCTTTACTTGATCCTAAAAATGTTAAATGGAAAAAATATTTAAGTAGTGGAATTGAAATTCCAACTCCCTGGGAAAAAGAAGAATTTGATAGATTCAGTTATGAGTGGTTAAAGGAACGAAACAGACTTAACAGTTTTGTATCCGAGTTAAAAAGAAATCGTGCACCCGAAAATGAAATTAAAGCTGCTGAAGAAGAATATGCGATGAAAGATAAAAAGCAATCGGAAATAGTTGATAAGTATTTGATGAGCAGTAAGTACTGGAACAAAGTTGGTGCCTTTGAAGGCGCTGGTTATCAGCCAAAAGGAATTTACAGACCGATGCTGGATTGCATTATGTTTTCAAAAGGTGATAAGCCATTCTGTAAAGTTTGTGAAGAAGCAATAAAAGATGTGATTGGCAGTTATACAAAGTAAAGTTCATTAGCGTCTTAGCGTCTCTGCGTGAAATTGTTTTTGTTTCTCGCAGAGACGCAGAGACGCAAAGCTTATTTCAGTAACTCAACAACCGATGATATAAATCTCGCATCAGTTCCGCAGCAGCCGCCAAGAATTTTGAGGTTATATTTTGTATTTAAATCAACCATTCTACGTGCCCAATTAGCCGGA
Source organism: Ignavibacteriales bacterium (assembly GCA_038214015.1). Classification (GTDB taxonomy): domain Bacteria; phylum Bacteroidota; class Ignavibacteria; order Ignavibacteriales; family Ignavibacteriaceae; genus IGN3. The sequence goes on from JBBQSH010000142.1 coordinate 4,761, forward strand.
GAATCAGCATCAAGTTCTTCAAGCTCATCAAGCTCCTCGGGACTTTTGCTCGAAGCATTCGCCTGAATCCCAAATAGTCTTTTTTTCAAAATATTATTTTCATCTTCAAGATTAAGAAAAGAATTATGCAGCACATCGGGATGAATACAATTTGTTAAATAAAATAATGGTGGAATTGAAACTGAATCATCAATAATTTTGATCGCATCAGTTAATAAAGTTCCATCTAATAATTTTCCATTTTCTCTAATTACAAAACTTATTACATAATCTTTTTTCGTTTCACTCATTGCTTTTGCAATTCCAATTGCTTCTGTTAACGCCGGAAGTGTTGAAGCAAAAAGAAAATCAACTCCAGCTTCAGCAAGAATTTGCGTTTGCTCTTTGTGAAAAACGTAAGCATCATTTTCATTTAATGCTTCTTCAGGTTTGTAAGAATCTCCTTTGCATCCTGTTAAACCGCCGATAAAAATTTTATCCGAAAAACTTCCGTATGATTTTCTAATATCATCAACAAACTTAAAAGCATCTGTGTTGATTGTCTTCATATCAACATTAGCGTTTTTTGTTCTTTCTTTATTTGTTCGCCATGTTGGAGTTAAAATCATTATTGGCAAGTCTGATGATAATACAATATCGATATATTCACGATAGATTTTTTCTAAAAGTATTCTCCCATCATATTCATAAATCATTTTTGCATTTGATATCAAATCATCAAGCGGATAATTAAATTCGCGTTTTAATCTTTCAATTATTGAGCCCTCAGTTATAATGTGAGGAAAATGGTTTATTGCTTCGTTAAATGTCATTTCAACAAAATCATCTTTCTTGTATGAACAAATTCACCAGCTTTGAGTTGATAGAGATAAACGCCACTTGGCAATGTAGAATTTACAATGTACAATTTAGAATGAGTGCCCGCTTCCTGGTATTCATTAACTAATTTTTCAACTTCTTGTCCTAGAGTATTAAAAACTTTTAGTGAAACAAATTGTTTGCTGGATATTGCATACTGAATATTGGTATTTGGATTAAACGGATTTGGAAAATTCTGTTCTAAAGAAAACTTTGTTGGTGAATTTATTTCAACTTCAATTGTTTTGGAATATTCAAATGTTCCATCAAAATCAATTTGCTTTAATCTGTATTGATATTTTCCAGCAGATAAGTTTTCATCTTTATAAGAATAAGTTTGAGGTTCTGTCGTAGTTCCATTTCCATTAACGAAACCAATATTTTCCCAATCCGTCATACTTCGACTTCGCTCAGTATGACAATGGCGTTCTACTTGAAATCCTGAATTATTCGTTTCGGTTGCAGTTACCCAATTTAAAGTAACATCATCATCAACAACAGAAGAAGAGAAGGAGAGAAGTTCAACAGGAAGTGGATAGAGTGAACCATAAGTAATTCCGTTAATTATAGCACCATTTAAACTTCCATCTCCTGCCCAATAACAACCAAATTGCCGAGTGATTTGCAAAGGTGATAAAACCCAATTCGTATCTATAAAACCGGAGCACCAAAAACCCATCGAGAAATCGTATGACTCAGTATTAAAACCCCAAATATTTCTCATACCTTTCGAAAGTCTTAAAATATCAATGCAATTACTATCAGTAGGAAATATTTGTGTATAACCATCTGGCCAGTTAAAATTTATGATTAAGTTTTCTTGTCCATTTCTAAATCTGTAATAACAACTATCACCTACTAAACGATCATAAGTAGTTTCTAGTAAATTACCAGTGAGATTATGTCTTCTTTCTATCTTAAAATAAAAAATATTATTCATCGTCAGTGTATCAACTGCGATTGCAGCGTAGTGGATTCCTGGGGGCATCACAGTCATATCATAATGCCACTGATTTCCAATTTGTAATGGTAAATGCTGTGAGAAAACTTGAGAGAAAGAAATTAAAACAATAAAAAGAACCAATAACTTTTTCATAACCTAAACCTCCCATAAATAGTCACTTCAAAGGAAATAAAATATCAATCCAATATCAAGTGTTTGCAGGAATTTATTTAATTTAGTTTTGTGATTTAATATCAAAATGGTCATTGCGATCCCAATTCTATCGGGAGAGAAATCTTCTATCATTAATCTTTAAGATTTCTCTCTTCGTTCGAAATGACAAAAGAAATATTATTTAATTATTATAAAGTCTGAGATTTATGAAAACAAAACTTGATATCGCAAAAAACTGGCTGCCACGTTACACAGGAACAAATATAGGTGACTTTGGAGATTATCTTCTGCTTACAAACTTTCAAAATTATGTTGATAAGTTTGCAGATAGATTTAATTGTGAGATTAAAGGTATCGGCAGACCCATGCAGACTGCCACAAACGCAAATGGGTTATCAATTATAAATTTTGGTATTGGTTCTGCAAACGCTGCAACAATAATGGATTTACTTGTTGCACGTGCACCAAAGGGAGTTTTGTTCCTTGGTAAATGCGGCGGATTAAAACGTTCGACAGAAATCGGGCATTTTATTCTGCCAACTGCGGCAATACGGGGAGAGGGAACGAGCGATGATTACAAACCAAAAGAGGTTCCTGCTCTGCCTTCATTCAAACTTCACAAATTTGTTTCAGACAAAATTATTGAGCACGGAATGGAATACCGAACAGGAGTTGTTTATACAACCAACAGAAGAGTTTGGGAGTGGGATGAAGAGTTTAAACAATATCTAAAAAAACTTTCTACAATTGCTATCGATATGGAAACTGCAACATTGTTTATTGTTGGATTGGTGAATGAAATTCCGCGTGGAGCTTTATTATTAGTTTCTGATATTCCAATGATTCCGGAAGGCGTAAAAACAGAAAAATCAGATAAAGAAGTAACCGAAAAATTTGCAGATCTTCATCTTGAAATTGGAATAGAAGCTATGACAGAATTAGGAGTAAAGGGAGAACAGATAAAACATTTTACTTATTGATTTTTAGAATTAATTAAATAAATAATAGCATTTCACGCGATTTTTATCCTTTTCCTACTCACATTGTGTTATCATAGTCACTTCAACTTGATTTTATCATAATAAATGTTATACTGTACATTGATTGACCTCATTATATAGAGAAAGAATATTTATGATAAATTCAAAAGGACTTTATATACAGCTATATAGTCTGCATGGTTTGATTAGGGGAAGTGATCTTGAACTTGGACGTGATGCTGATACTGGTGGGCAAACTAAATATGTACTGGAACTTGCGAGTATTCTAAGTACTTATCCAGAAATAGAAAAAGTTGAATTAATAACCAGGCTGATAAATGATAAAAAAGTTTCTTCAGATTATTCCGTCCCGATTGAAAAAGTTAATGATAAACTTGATATAGTTAGAATTAGATGTGGTGGTGGTAAATATATCCGCAAAGAACTTTTATGGAATAATCTTGAAGAGTTTATAGATAAAAGTATTAAATACTTAAAAGCCAAAAAAAGACTTCCTGATTTTATACATAGTCACTATGCTGATGCTGGATATGTTTGTGCTGAACTTTCAAAATTCTTTGGTCTTCCTTTTTTCCACACCTCGCACTCCTTAGGCAGAGATAAACAAAATAAAATGTATGAAGTCGGGCACTCTCCTGAAATGATTGAGAAAAGGTATAAGATGAGCAGGCGCATAACTGCAGAAGAACAAATATATTTTAATGCAGATATGATCGTGACAAGTACTACTCAGGAAATTGAGAATCATATAAAGAATTATCCGGACATCTCACAATCTAAATTCCGAGTAATTCCTCCAGGAATAAATCTCGAAAAATTCTTTCCATACAATGAGATAGGACAATATGATGAGCAAACTACTGCTTTAATTAAGCAAATCAATCACGAATACACTAAGTTTTTTGTAACAATAGATAAACCTTTAATTCTCACTCTTTGCAGACCTGATCGAAGAAAAAATATTTCGGGTTTGATCACAGCTTATGGAGAGGATAAACAGCTTCAGAAGAAAGCAAATCTTGCTATATATGCCGGG
>JBBQSH010000143.1:0-8769 GCA_038214015.1 Ignavibacteriales bacterium
GGATGCGAATGTGAACCATATCTTACTCGTGATTACAGATTTATGATTGAACGTTCTGATGATTTAATCTCTGGATTAAAATTAATAATGAAAGCTCTCGGTGTAAAACGCGGAATAATAGGAATTGAAAACAATAAACCCGAAGCAATAGAATTGCTCACAAATAAAATTAAGTATGAACAAGGATTAGAGGTTGTAATATTAAAGACAAAATACCCGCAAGGCGCCGAGAAGATGCTGATCAAGGCTGTAACTGGAAAAGAAGTTCCTCCGGGTAAATTACCGATGGATGTTGGTGCAGTTATTCAGAACATTGGAACTGCAATTGCGATACACGATGCAATTGTAAAAGGTGAAGTTTTAATAACAGCAGCATTAACTGTTTCCGGCAAAGGAATTAAAAATCCTAAAAACTTAATTGTTCCTGTTGGAACAACAATACAGAATGTAATTGATTACTGCGGTGGCGTAACAGATGATGCAGTTAAAATTATTGTCGGTGGTCCAATGATGGGCGTTGCGCAGTTTGATCTTCACGCTCCGGTGATGAAAGCAACATCCGGCATTTTAGTTTTAACAAAAGATGAAGTTGTAGAAAATCCTGAAACTGCCTGTTTAAGATGCGGTCAGTGTGTCGGTGCTTGTCCATTAAATTTGATGCCGACAAAACTTTCACGCTATTCACAGCTAAACAGGTTTGAAGATGCTGAAGGTGCTGGAATAACAGTTTGTATGGAATGCGGAACTTGTTCATACACCTGTCCGGCAAACATTCCACTTGTTCAGTGGATAAGATTAGGTAAACAAAAAGTTTTACAAATGCAGAGAGAAAGAGCTGCAAAATAAAAAGTCATCCCGAACTCGTTTCGGGATCATTAAAATGTCATTGAGATGCTGAAACAAGTTCAGCATGACAGTTAAGAAAAAAAATATGGAAACAACAACTTCAATAGAACCAAAACAAAAAGTTTATTTTGATTTAACCACATCACCGCACTTACATTCAAAGTGGTCAACATCAAAAGTAATGTGGTTTGTTGTTGCAGCATTAATTCCATCAATAGCTGCGGCATTAACTTTTTTTGGATGGATGCAGATCTTTATAATCATAACTGCTGTAGTATTTGCTGTTGGCACTGAAGCAGCAATACAATCAATAAGAAAAAAGAAGGTGACCTGGTTTGATGGAAGCGCCGCATTAACTGGTTTGCTTCTAGCGCTTACACTTCCTCCAAACTTTTCGCTATCAGCAACTGCAATAGGATCTGTTGTAGCAATCGGATTAGGCAAACAAATATTTGGTGGATTGGGTTATAACATTTTTAATCCCGCTTTAGTTGGAAGAGCCTTTTTGCAGGCAGCTTTTCCGGTACAGATAACTACCTGGACAAAACCAAATTTTGCGGTTGATGGGATTACAAGCGCAACTCCTCTTGCTGCATTTAAGTTTGATAAAATATTTACAGACACAGTTCCGATGGCAATTGGTAATGTTGGCGGATCACTTGGCGAGACATCTGCAATCGCTGTTTTGATTGGTGGAATTCTTTTAATCGCAGTTGGAATTGTAAACTGGAGAATCCCTCTCGCGATGATAATCGGAATGCTTTTGTTCGGAGGATTATTCTGGTTAATCAGTCCACAAAATCCAACTCCTGTTTTTCACCTCTTTGCAGGAAGTTTTCTCTTTGGCGCAATGTTTATGGCAACAGATTGGGTAACATCACCAATTACAAATAAGGGTATGTGGATTTTTGGATTAGGGATTTCCTTTGTACTTGTTGTAATCAGAATTTATGGCGGCTTACCGGAAGGAGTTATGTACTCAATTTTATTTATGAATGGATTTGTTCCTCTTATTAACAGATATACTAAACCAACAATATTTGGTGTTGTTAAGGAGGAAAAGAAATAATGAAACAAGTAGCACACATCATTGCAACATTGACTTTAATTGGCGTTATTGCCGGTGGATCATTATCGCTGGTTAACAACTGGGCTGCCCCAAAGATAGCACTCAATCAAAAAGCAGAAACAGAACGCGCAATTTATCTTGTTCATCTTGATGGAAAAAGATATGAAGAAATAAAGAATGCCGGATTTGAAGTCTATAAAGTTTTTAATGAAGCAGATTCATCGGTTGGATATTCACTTGTTTATTCGGGAAATGGATTTCAGGGGAAAATAAAATTGATGATAGGTTTTGCTGAAGATTTAAACAAAACTACTTCAATAGAAGTTCTTGAACAATCAGAAACTCCGGGACTTGGAACTAAAATTCTTGAACCACCATACAAAGATCAATATAATGGTTTAGTTACGACTCCGGCAATAAAACTTGTAAAAGGTGTTGAACCATCAAATCCAAATGAAGTTCAATCAATTACCGGAGCTACAATTTCATCACGCGCAGTTGTTACAATAGTTAATGAAGGAATTGCAAAGTTAAGAACGATTGAAAATAAAGGAGCCTCAAAATGAAAAAACAAGTAACGCTCCTTCGCGAATTCACAAAAGGTTTGTGGGAAATAAATCCAATATTTAAGCAGATACTGGGTATGTGCCCAACACTTGCTGTAACTGTTTCCGCAATCAATGGAATTGCGATGGCGCTTGCAACCACTTTCGTGCTTGTATTTTCTAGTTTACTTATTTCAATCGTTAGAAAATGGATTCCAAATCAAGTAAGGATTGCATCCTACATTGTAATCATCGCAACATTTGTAACAATAGTTGATTTGGTAATGAAGGCGCAATTTGTGGAATTGAGCAAAGCTCTTGGTCCCTTCATTCCGCTTATCGTTGTTAACTGCATAATACTTGGAAGAGCAGAAGCATTTGCATCTAAGAATAATCCGTTAAGATCTGTTTTAGATGCCTTGGGTAATGGAGTGGGGTTTTTAATTTCGCTTTTCGTTCTTGGAAGTATTAGAGAAATTATCGGCTCACGAACAATACTTGGCTACCAGGTTTTACCAAACGGATTTGAACCATGGCTAATTATGATATTGCCCGCTGGCGCATTTTTAACTTTAGGATTAATGATGGGTTTCGCAAATATGTATATCGAACGAAATAAAAATCTTGAAAGAGAAGCATTGATCGCACAGTACAAAAGAGTAGGACGAGAAGAAATAACAGAAGAAGTATTAAAAGAGGCGGGAGTATAATTATGGAATTACTACTAATATTTATTTCTGCAGCTTTAGTAAACAACTTTGTTTTATCATACTTCCTTGGGATTTGTCCTTTCATCGGAGTTTCGAATAAAACTTCTTCTGCTATTTCAATGGGAATGGCAACAACTTTTGTAATGGTGCTTACTGCAATTGTTAGCTGGCTGCTTTTTAATCTAATTCTCGTTCCCTACAATTTAGAGTTTTTACAGATACCTTCTTTCATATTAGTTATCGCAGCACTTGTTCAATTTGTAGAGATGGTTATTAAAAAAGTTTCTCAGCCATTGTACAGAGCACTCGGAATTTTTCTTCCTCTGATTACAACAAACTGTGCAATACTTGGTCTTGCTTTACTTGCTGCAATGAGAGAATATGATTTTATGGAAAGTGTGATTTTTGGATTTGGTGCCGGGGCAGGTTTTACTCTTGCATTAGTAATTATGGCAGGAATCAGAGAAGAATTAGATCTTGCTGATGTTCCAAAGCCATTTCAAGGTGCGCCGATTACATTAATTGTTGCTGGAATTCTTGCTCTTGCGTTTATGGGCTTTGCGGGAATGATTTGATTGAAAGGTAGTCATCCCGAACTTGTTTCGGGATCTCTGCTATTTTTAAAGATGCTGAAACAAGTTCAGCATGATTTATTAAACTGAATTTATATTGAGGAAAATATGGTTACAAGAAGAAATTTTTTAAAGATTGCCGGGTTAACTTCTGTTGCACTTGGCGCTGGATATACATCCGGAAAATTAGTTGGTAATTCAAAATCAGTTTATTATGCTTTGCATGGATTTATTCCTGCAGATGAAAATATTATTAACAATATTGTCTCAGCTTTCAAGAATAAAATTAAATGCAATACCGAAGCGGTTGTCCTTTCTGATTCAAAAATTGGTGAGATTGTAAATAGGGCTGATATTAAAAACCGAAAAGATAATTTTTCAAACAACGGGTCGATTACTTACAGGATTAAAAAATCAGATAAGAAGATTGATTCTGATATTATAATAAGCGATGGAAACAATTCTGTTTATTCTTTGGATGAATTTACTTCAAGATTAATAAATATAAGACTAGATATAAAAAACAGAAAAGCAGAATATCTTTTTACCGCGGAATACAATGAAACCGATTTCATCTCTTCCCTTTTCAAATCAAACGATAAAGAAATTGTACTTGAAAATGAAAAAGGATTAGTAGATAGAATTTCTTTGAATAAAAATTATAAAAACATTTGGATCAATGGTTCGCAAGGCAAAACAGGATTAAAAATAGAAAACGGAATTGCGCAGGTTCACACATCAACTTGCAAACACGAAATTTGTAAACATACAATAGCCGGCGGAGTTGGAAACATTATTGCATGTGCACCAAACAAAGTTTTAGTGAAAGTAGAATTAGCATAGTTTGAAAAAATTTATTGCATACGGTGTTTTAAGCATTGCTCTTTTTCTTATTGGCTTTTTCATTGCAAGAAACAGCAGCGATGAAATTAAAACATTTAAACGTACCCAGATTCTTCTCGGAACTGTTGTAGAGATACAAGTTCGAGATGCGGATGAAAACAAAGCTGAAGATGCAATCACAAAAGCATTTGCAGAAGTAAAAAGAATTGATGATCTGTTTACAACTTATAATGAGGAAAGTCCGGTTTGGAAATTAAATAATTCTGCAGATACAGTTATTAAAGTAGATTCAGAAATTTATAATTTGATTGTTCTTTGCGATTCTATTACTAGATTATCAAATGGAAGTTTTGATGTTAGTCTTGATAATCTTACAAAAGCATGGGGCTTTTATAATGAGAACCCTCAACTCCCAACAAAAGCTGAAATTGATTCAGCTTTAATTTTGAGCGGCTGGAGTAATATAAAGCTTTTGAGTGATCGCAGGATCATCAAACATAAAAAAGCTGGGTTAAACTTTGGTGCAATAGCAAAAGGTTATGCTGTTGATAAAGCAATTGATGTTCTTAAAAAAAAGGTAATAAAGGAAGCGCTTGTAAATGCCGGCGGAGAAATAAGTGTGATTGGTAATGATTGGATTGTTGGAATTCAGCATCCAAGAGAAATAAATTCTATAATAAAAAAAATTAAGCTGGATGGATTTACTATTGCAACTTCCGGAGATTATGAGCAGTATTTTGAAGTTGATGGAAATCGTTACCATCATATTCTTGATCCTAAAGCTGGTTATCCCTCAAAAGGATTGCAGAGTGTTACGATAATAAATAAATCCAATGCTTATGCTGATGCACTTGCAACTGCCGTATTTGTGATGGGAATAGAAAATGGAATGAAATTGATTGAAAGTCTTGATGATACAGAAGCAATGATTATTGATGATGAAGGAAAGATTTTATATTCATCGGGGTTTGAAAAATTTTTGGTTGATTGAAGATTCAGTTATCCCGAACTTTTTTCGGGATCTTAGATGAATTTGGAAGATGCTGAAACAAGTTCAGCATGACAAGCAAAAGGAAAATAATTATGGACATAACATTAATAATTGCAATAGTCACAATGGGTGGATTGGGATTTATTTTTGCCGGTGCACTTGCAATAGCAGATAAAAAATTACGAGTAGAAGAAAATCCTAAAATTGCAGAAGTAAATGATATTCTTCCCAACGCAAATTGCGGAGCCTGCGGTAATGCAGGATGTTATGATTTTGCAGTTAAAGTTGTTGATGGACAAGCTAAAATAAATGGCTGTCCAGTTGGCGGACAAGATGTGGTTGATGAAATTGCTCGTATAATGGATCTTGAAAGTTCTGCAAGTGTAAAGCTTGTTGCACGTATTCTTTGCAATGGTGGAATTGTTGAAGCAACTAAAAAAGTAACTACAGAATATAGCGGTCCGCTTACATGCTCTGTTCAAACTATTGTTGCTGGCGGAGATAAAATGTGCTTGTACGGCTGTCTTGGCGGCGGTGAGTGTGTTGATGCCTGTCAGTTCGGTGCAATTTTTATGAATGAGAATGGTTTACCAACAGTTGTTGAAGAACTTTGTACAGGATGCGGACAGTGTGTTGAAGTTTGCCCAAGAGGAGTAATTGAAATTCACCCCGAAGACAGAGAATTATTTGTGTTTTGTAAAAATCATGATGATCCAAAACGCTCTAAAGAAGTATGTAAAGTTGCATGTATTGGCTGTGGAATTTGTGCACGTAAATCAGACGGTTCAATTGTGATGAAAGAATTTTTACCTGAGATAGATTACGCAAAATTAGATCTTTCAAAAATTCCATTGGATAAATGCTCAACAAATGCAATAAGACTAATTCATCCTGAAAAAGTTTTGCAGCAAAACGTAACGATAAACTAAAGTCACACTTCGACTACGCTCAGCGTGACAACCATTGTCAGTCTGAGCGAAGTCGAAGACTGATGTACTAAAAAATAAATGTATAACGAAAAATTAATCGAAGAAGGCATAGTTAAAGAATCAATAGATGGAATTGCCACTATTGTAATTTCTAATTCTGATAACTGTGAAGAATGTACAGCGAAGATTTACTGCAAGCCGGGTAATTCGAACGAAAGAAGCTTAAGAGTAAAAGATACTTTTGGTGCAGTTGCCGGCGATAGAGTTAGGATTTCAATAAACGGTAGCCAGATACTTCGTGTTTCATTTTTAATTTATGGAATTCCACTGATTTTTATACTGGTAGGATTATTTGTTGGAATGCAATTCTTTCAAATCCACAAGGAACTTTTCTCAACATTCTTTGCCGTTGGATTAGTATCAATATACATTTTAATAATTCTTTTTATCCATAAAAAAAGAAATTACCATCTTCAATCTTATCCTGAAATTGTATTTGTAAGTGATCGCAAACTTTAAGTTTTGCCTTAAAAATACTTCTTGCTATTTGGGCAATTATTTTAATATATTGAATCAAGCATAAAACCTATCCTTTGTAAGACATAAGATTAAATAATTACCACAGGGGTTTTTATTAACTAATCATAGGAGTAACTATGAAAAAGAGCACGTTCTTGTTTTTAATCTGTTTGATTTTTGCATTACCAATCTCTGCTGCTGGAAGTTTATCAGGAGATGAACCAATTTTTGTAAAAGAGTTTATTGGTCAAATGGATTTTGTTAAGGGAAGGCTAATTCAACTTGCAGAAGTAATGCCTGATGACAAGTACAATTGGTCGCCTGGTGAAGGCGTAAGAACTGTTGGAGAAGTTTTTGTACATGATGCTGAAGCTAATTATTATCTCATTAGCCAGATGAAAGGGACAAAACCGGATATGAATCAGGAGAAAAGCCCAACAGATAAAAAGTCAGCTTTAGCTATGCTTGAAAAATCTATTGAAGCTGTAAAAGAGGCAGCAAGCATATTAACAGAAGACGATTTGAATAAAGAAGTAGAAGCATTTGGAATGAAATTTTCTTTAAGAAATTTTATGATAACAATTCTAAATCATAACCACGAGCATCTTGGTCAATCAATAGCTTATGCTCGCATGAATGGTGTTGTTCCTCCCTGGAGTATGAAAGGCGAATAGTGAATTTGAAAAGGGCACTTGAATAAGTGCTCTTATATTTTAAATCGATGGGCGGAGTAGTATTTGTTGGCTTTAATTTATCTGAATCAATCAGATAAATTTACTTATCACTACATGCAATAGTATTGGCCTTTTATATTTCACAATATTTTTTGAAAGAAAAAATACTCTCTACTTCGGAAATTATCTTCGTTAGCCACAACAAGTAAAAATTCTCCACTAAAGGTACTAGTCTTAATTTTAATCTATTTTACTGTTAAAAAGATATTTTGTTAAATTGGATTTATAAATTTTATCATAAAGTATAAGTATGGTGGAAAAAACTTTTCGACCCCCTGATAATAAAGCGAATTGGCGAATTCGTTTATATGAAATAATTTTCGAAGCTGATACTAGCAAAGGAAAGCTATTCGATATAATTCTGCTGTGGTGTATTCTGCTTAGTATTATAGTTGTCTTTCTGGAAAGTATCAGGGGACTTGGTGTAAAGTATTCGTTTTACTTTCATCTGATAGAATGGATATTTACAATATTATTTTCTATTGAATATATATTTAGGTTGCTTGCGGTTAAAAAGCCTTTGCGTTATGCTCTTAGTTTCTATGGTGTTATTGATCTTCTCGCAATTATTCCAACTTATTTAAGTTTGATAATCACGGGTAGTCAGTATCTTATTGTCATAAGAGTTTTAAGACTACTAAGAGTTTTTAGAATATTTAAAATACGTCCTTTATTATCTCAGGCAGAAATTCTTACAAGGGCATTGAAAGCAAGTCGGGGTAAAATAGCAGTATTCCTTTTTTCTCTTTTAACAGTAATCGTTGTAATTGGTACAATAATGTATGTTATTGAAGGACCTGAAAATGGTTTTACAAGTATTCCCACAAGTATGTATTGGGCTGTTGTAACGTTAACTACCGTTGGTTATGGCGATATCGCACCACAAACACCCATCGGTCAAATTCTAGCATCATTTGTTATGATTCTTGGTTATGCCATAATTGCTGTGCCAACAGGTATTGTTACCGTTGAAATCGCTGAGGCAAGTAGAAAGTCACTCACAACACAAGT
>JBBQSH010000144.1:0-8525 GCA_038214015.1 Ignavibacteriales bacterium
TGCATATAAAAGTTAGGTGAAATAAGATAAATATTTGTAACAATATTAATAATGATATCTACATTGGACAAAATCTATTTTATCATCACTAACAACATAAACAATACGATGTTCCTGCGTAATTCTTCTTGACCAAACCCCGCTTCCTAAATAACGGAGCGGCTCTGGCTTACCAATGCCAGAAAAAGGGTCTCGCATTATTACTTCAACCAGGTCTAAAATCCTCAATGCTGTTTTTCGATCAATGTTTACCCAATAAGCAAGGTCTTCTCTAAATTCAGTACGAAAAACACTTAATCGTTGTTTGATCTCCTTAGCCTTCAAGACCAAATTCCTTTTTAAGCTCATTTAATGATTTAGCAGCTTCGGCTTCTTCTTGAACGTTTAGCAATGCCTTTAATAGGCGTTGAGCATTTTTGGGTGAACGTAGCAAATGGGCAGTTTCTAAAATTCCGGCTAATTCACTTTCAGAAATTAATGCTACATTTTCTGCATTCTTTCGCTTGATAAGTATAACTTCTTTATTAAGAGAAACCTCATCAAGTATTGCAGCAAGATTAGCACGCGCTTGCGTGTAGGTTAAACTTGTTGACATTTTATAAACCCTTTTTGTTGTACAGGTATAATGTACATATAAAATTTATCTTATTCAAAAATTTTATTTTGAATATAAACTAAAAAAAACTTGGGGGTTTTTCCGAATAACATTCAATCCGTGATGTAATTGCATTCCCTAAAACTGCAAGCGCAGTTTCATTGATGGATGATTCACCATCATTAGTTGATGAAGCTCAGTTGAAGGAATTGCATATAAGGGTCAGATAATTAATTTGTTGTTTTGGAGAAGTTCAATTTTCATATTTCTAATCTCTAAATTTTATAATTCGCGATAAGTTTAGTGATATTCTCTTTGCCACCAAAGCACAAAAACACGAAAACCCACAAAATGTTTGGTGACATTTAGAGTTTTGGTGCTTTCGTGGCACTTGGATTTAATAGACCGGCAATGATTTGATTGCATTTATCTATGCTGGGGCACTATTTTACAAGTGAATTTAGATGATTAGTTATAAAATTATTTATACTCTGTCCGCTTTTAATCGCTTTTATGTAAATGTTTCTATGAAGTTCTTTAGGAACACGAAGAATGAATTTTCCTGAAAAAGGTTTATCTGGTTCTTCGCCGCGTTCTTTGCAAAATTCAAGATAATCATCAACTGACCCTTTGAAAGCCTTTCTAAGCTCTGAGACTGAAGTTCCCTGAAATGTAATCACATCTTTAGTATCAAGAACTTCACCGTGAAAGATTCCAGCTTCGTCATCAAATTCCACATAAGCGGAATATCCTTTATAAGTCATAGTTTTACTCCTGCTGTTAATAAAAACCTTTTTACTGATTTTAAAGCCCCCTTATCCGTTACTTTCTTGGGATGCGGTCGATGAAAAACGGCACGAATTCCATTTAAAGCTACTCTTACTCTTGAACCACTTCCTTCTGAAACCTCAGCACCAAGAGAAAGAAAAAGGCCCTCTATGTCACTCCAATTAATATCAGAACGCACGGATTCTTGTAATACTGCCGTAAGAGTTTTCTTATTTTTTAAATTCATTGTGATACTAAAATGTGATACTATGATGTTAATGTCAATACTCTTGATTCTACATCGCCCATATACCTGATAATGTGAGTGAGCAATCAGAATGTCCATCCCGGGTTAATTCAATCTTATAATGCTCAATCCTATTATCCCGCTAATGACTAGTGCAGTTTAATTGATGGATGATTCACCATCAAATGCTGATGAAAACCAATTAAATGAATTGCATATTAAACTGCGATGATAAAGTAAAAATAATTATTTCAATTTCCGGTTTATTTTTAATAACAGATTGGATTTATTAATATCTCCAGTATTATTTAACTGCTCTGCTTTAGAAATAATTATTTCTTTTATTTTACTTCTTACCTTAATGTCGTTAGGATATTCTGAAATTAATTCATCTACTTCATTAAACTTATCTAATTCTACAGCTAAGGAAATGTAATTTTCAATTAAATCTACTGAACCAACTATTTTGTTTTTTACAGCATCTTTTATTTGAGTAAAGGCTTTTTGCTTTTCATTATTGTTCAAGTAAAAATTAATGAGTGTCTGCCGGATGCTAAATTCTTCAGGTTTAATTTTTATTCCATCTAATAATTGTTCTTCAGCATTTTTAAAATCATTTAAGTGATTATAATAGTTATGTAATCCAAGATAAGGCAGAAAGCGATTAGGATAATTTGCTTTAACTGAGTTCCAATAATTTATCGGATTCTTATATAAATCTATTTTAATAAAAGATGTTGTGATTAAAAAAAATAAATAAACCGTAATTATTGTATACTTAAAAATTCTGTGTTTTTGAAAATTAATCGTTCTTAATATCTCGGCAACCATAATTGATAGACCAATTGAAGGTAAATACGATCTGCAATCCCAATAATAAAAACCATCTTGTTCCATCGTCCTAAAAACCATACCTGGAAGTAAAAGTATAATAAACCAAAATAATCCAAAGTAGTATCTCGATTTATTGATAGAAGAAATCTTGAATGGTAAGCTTATGAGAAACATAATAATAATTGTGCCTGAGATTGATGTCAACAAATCAAAACTTGGTAAAGCTTTTATCCCATATGGGATAAAGAACTTTGAAATTGTTTCTGGCAAAACCAGAATATTTTTATAATAAACTGTAAACGAAAACTTATCAATAAAAACTCCAGGCTGCAGTATGTATCGTAAAAAATAGTATGAGCTAAATACAATAATCACCATAAACAAAATCCCGATAGTATTTTTATTTATTGATAACTCTCTTTTCCCAACAAAGTAAAAAAATAAAAATAGAAAGGGTACAAGTAAAGACGCTTCTTTAGATAAGGTTGCAAAAAGGAGTAGTAAAGCAACTATAATTATCAAAAAGGCATTACTGCTTCGTAAATATCTAAGAAAAAACAAAAAAGCCACCGAAGAAAAAAAAGCTGCTAATAAATCCCCACGACCAGCAATCCACCCGATTGCATTAATATGAATTGGGGTAATTGAAAAGGTAAGAACTGTTAAAAAAGATATAGAAAAACTGTTGCCAAGATTTTTAATAATAAAGAAAATTAAAATGCTTGTAGCTAAATGAAGCAGCAAATTCGATAAGTGAAAAGTAGCAAAAAAACTTCGTGTAATTTCAGAGTCAAGGAGTATAGAAACTAACATGAATGGGCGATAATAGTGTCCACCAAGATAGTTTGTGGTAAATGAATTATAAACATTATTAAAAAAATTATTCTCTACGAACCTTACATATATTAAAGTATCATCGTCTAAAAATATCAATTCATAAAAAACTGATTTAACGTATATCAACGAAATAATTAATGTAAGTGCAAAAATAAATAAAACAATTGGACTACAGCGTTGTGAGGCAGCTTTAATCATCTTGAAATTTATCTTATAGGTATATAAAAATTAAGCTAACTAATTGTTTTATTTTTAATAAAAAGACGGTATCCAGCTAAAGGATGTCATTTCTTTTTACGTAAAATGCTTTATTAACCATAATAATTTAGTGCAGATTTAATAATGATATTTACTTTGGCTAAAATCAATTTTATCATTGCCTGCAACATAAACAATACGATGTTCTTATGTAATTCTTCTTGATCAGATATCACAACCCAAATATAGAAGTTGTTTGGATTTACCAATTCTCTGAAAGGATTTCGAATTATTGCTTCAGCTATTTCTAAAATTCTAAATACAACTTTGCATCAATTTTTTCCCAATAAGCTAGGTACTCTTTTAATTCGGAGTGAAATATACTTAATTGTTTCTTTTAGTTTTTTTTAAAGACCAAATTCATGCACATGATTTAATTTTAATGAAAATGAAATCGCTGGCGAAAATATAAGAAACCATAATTCAGATCTTCGGAAAAAAATGTTCAGCTCTCTTGGAATTTCTGTTGAATAACTTGCATAAATTTAGCTTTTTGATTAATGCCCTTAAATTTGGTTCCCCGTCTTATGAAAAAATCGCTTTAGGTTTTGATCGAATTGGCAATGATCATTGACGGAGAGCAATCTATAAAAGATGGGATCGCATTCCTAAACTATATGTGCGTTTTCTTTGATGAGTGATACCGCACCATCGGTTGCGAATGAAAAACAAATTACTTCATGGAAGTGGATGAGGTAATTAAATGAAATTTATTTTTATTCTCCATAAGCAGCGTGGAATTTATCCATATAGATTTAAAGAACTGCAAGTTAAAATTCGGTAGTATTCATTTTAAAAGTTGATGTTAAAATCAAACTCTATTTCTTGATCTGCTAAAGTCTGCAACTATAAATTTTACCGATCTAATTTTCTTACTCAGTAATAATTACCTGCTTCTTTTAGTTAAAATAGACGTCCAAATTTCTAATCCAATATTGGCACAATTATTTAAGCATTTAGCTGCCAATGTGCTTGATTTTGAGTTCTTTATTAGTTTAATAAGCTACTTTTTATAAGTGGTAAGAAAATATTACAGAATATGTAGTTTTTACCTGTGTTTTTTACCGGTTTATAAAGTATAACTGTAGCTGATTTATATAAAACATTAAAATGCAAATATTTAAGCACGGCATAAAAATAGATTTTAAGTAAATTTTAAGGTTTAATCATGGGTCAACAACAAATACTTCTGATCGTACTCGGCGTTATTATTGTCGGGATAGCGGTTATTCTGGGAATTGTGATCTTTAGACAAAGCAGTGTCGATGGAAAAAGAGACTTGCTAATAAACGAAGGAATGACGGTTGCTTCTAATGCAAAAGAATACTTTTATAAACCGTTTGGTTATGGCGGGGGAGGTAATTCCTTTACGGGGTGGCAAATACCAAGTCAAATGTTAACTAGCGCAAATGGATCTTATACTGCCACTGTAAATGCAACCAGTGTAGAGATTACTGGAGTTGGAAATGAACTGGTTTCTGGCACAGATTATGTTGAGGTTAAATTTACTGTAACTAAGGATTCAGTAGTAACAACGGTAATTCATTAAATAATTCTTTCACAACAAAATAAAGGAGACTCATCATGGGTCAACAACAACTTCTCTTAATCGTTCTTGGGGTTATCATAGTCGGTATCGCAGTAGTGGTAGGTATTAATTTATTCAACGCTAATGCCCGCGAATCTACCAAAGATACAATGGTATCTGAAGCTACTAACTTAGGAGCTATGGCTCAACAGTACTTTAAGAAACCTACTGCTTTGGGTGGTGGTGGTAATACTTTCGTTGGATTTACTTCTACTAATGTTCCAGCAAACCTTTTAACAACATCTACAGGTACTTATGTTCTGTCAGGTCAAAGTACAACTAATTGTACAATTACCGGTACCCCAACCGTTGCTAGCGGTTACACTGGGTTTACTGTTGTTTGCACTGTTACGCCGACTACCATTAGCTCTGCAATTTCCGGAAGTTAATAATTTTTTTAAGGTTGGTAGAATTTAAATATTTTACCAGCCTTTTTTTGTTTTTAAAAATGGCATAATGAATAGAAAATTCAATCTCCCAAATTCTAAAAAATCTAATAGTTCCCTGTTGAAGAAAGTTTAACCAAGGTCATATACGATTAAGTCAATTTGAAGAAAATGCGGTTGTAATATTTAAAATTATTATTTGCAAAAGTTTTTCACTTTTCTCAATTCTACTGGAAAGATTTCAAAACAGCAGCGCTTCAAAAAAACTCCTTAAATTATTAACTTACCTTACGCAAAAAACAGTAAAAATGTCATTCCGAACTCGTTTCGGAATCTCAAACTAAACAAAATGAGGATGCTGAAACCAGTTCATCATTCTCGTCTACCATAGAGTTTTGTTCCTGTAAATTTATATATTTCAATTGTTTATATAAATTTCAGCAACACTTTTTGACTATTATGCCCGAAATGACTTTTGTACTTACGCAACAGACACTATTAATAGTTAAGGGTTTATTATTTCTTAAATGATTTTAGTAGTAACAGGTATAAATTATATTTTGGGAGGAACTGGATTCGTTTCTGGCACAGATTATGTTAAACAATGGATGCAACAATTTGGGGCTCATTAGTAACAACGATATTTATTAAATAATTCATTCACAACAAAATAAAGGAGACTCATCATGGGTCAACAACAACTTCTCTTAATCGTTCTTGGGGTTATCATAGTCGGTATCGCAGTAGTGGTAGGTATAAATTTATTTAACGCCAATGCCCGCGAATCTACCAAAGATACAATGGTATCTGAAGCTACTAACTTAGGAGCTATGGCTCAACAGTACTTTAAGAAACCCGTTGCTTTGGGTGGTGGTGGTAATACTTTCGTTGGGTTTACTTCTACTAAAGTTCCAGCAAACCTTTTAACAACGTCTACAGGTACTTATGTTCTGTCAGGTCAAAGTACAACTAATTGTACAATTACCGGTACCCCAACCGTTGCTAGCGGTTACACTGGGTTTACTATTGTTTGCACTGTTACACCTACTACTATTAACTCTGCAATTTCCGGAAGTTAATAATTTTTTTAAGGTTGGTAGAATTTACACATTTTACCAGCCTTTTTTTAGTTTTAAATAGGGGTTTTATGGTAGAGTATAAATTCAATGCCAAAAATGTAAATGGGCAACCCATAACCGAAATATTAACTGCTGACATACCTTAGTAATAACAAGAAAGAAGACATCATCATACCAAAAAGAATTTTTAGCGAATCTAGTTCACAAAAAACTATAAGCAATCACTACCACCAAACAACAAAAATATTTATAAACCCAGAATTGTCATTAGGAAAAAGTAAAGCTAAGTTGTTTTTATGTAATAAGATAAGTTATATTTTAGCATCAAAAAAACGACAATTATTTTAATAAGAAAAACATACAAACAAATGGAACTAAAAATGGAGTTTACCGATAAAGAAATCACACCTTGGGGCGGAATGGTTTTAATGAAACAGTTGATAGACAAGACAAAGATAAACGAAGTTTTAGAACGACTTCCACTACCTGCTCAGCAATCAAATCGTGGCTATAACCCTGTACAGTTGATAAATAATTTTTGGGTAAGCATATGGAGCGGAGCCAGCCGATTTGAACATTTATGGGAATCCATCCCTTTGGGAGAAGTAACAAGAATGGACAAAGTAATTCAGAAAATATTCGGATGGAAACGAATGGCAGGTCATAAATCATTTCAAAGATATTTTAAGAAGTTCGGACAAGCAGATAACCAAAGAGTATTTACCGAGTTGTTCAACTGGTTTTTCAAACAGATAAAATTTGATAACTACACATTGGACTTAGACTCAACGATAATGACCAGATATGGAAAACAACAAGGAGCAAAAAAGGCTATAACCCAAAGAAGCCCGGGCGCAATAGCCATCATCCGTTGATAGCATTTGTAGCAGAGGTACGAATGACGGTAAACTTCTGGTTAAGAAGCGGAAACGCATATACAACGAATAACTTTTACAACTTTCTTGAAAACACCTTTGAGCGCTTAGAATCAAAGACAATAGGCTTGCTGAGAGCAGACAGTGGATTTTATGATAAAAAGATATTCGAATACTTAGAAAATCGAGTAAAACAGGTTAATTACATAATAGCTGCAAAATTTTATAGACCACTAAAACTTGCAATAGCCAGAGAGAAAACTTATTTAAGATTAGATGATGGAATATAAATAAGCGATACGATGTATCAAAGCCCTGAATGGGAAAAACCAAGACGAATGATAATAGTAAGACAAGAAATAAACACACGCCCAAAGGCAACGGGCAAACAGTTACGTTTATTTGGTCAAGAAGAAGTTTATAAAAATTACCGGTACAGTTGTTTCATAACCAACCTTAGCTTATCAGCAAAGATGATATGGGATGCATACCGAAACAGAGCTGATGCAGAGAATAGGATAAAGGAACTAAAAGAAGATTTTGGAGCAGATAGCTTTAATGTAGAAAATTTCTTTGCAACCGAGGCTGCATTAAATTTTGTAATGATGGAATATAATCTAATGAGCTTATTCAGACAAGCGATACTAAACACAAAAACACATCAGCAGCTAAAAACATTACGTTACAAAGTATTTGCAATAGGTGCATACATTACAAAAAATGGTAATGAAAGAATCTTAAAATTATCATTAGCAATGAAACGGCGAAGCTGGTTTGAAGGACTTTGGTCAAGTACAAATCTTTTTAGCTGGCCGTTTGTTGTATCAAAAGAAATTCTCTAATGACAAATCTGGGATAATTATTACGGGTGTCGATAGAGCAAATCCAATTATGATTGGTAATATTCCAAAGTAGCTGAGCCAGATATTTTTTGAGGGAATGTAAAGAACTACCGCACCGATAAATATAAAAACAACTCCTGCAATGCTCATAGCCGGTACTTTTTTAAGCAATGATGATTCCTGTTCTGATCTGATCATTGCAGAACGAGGATGAAC
>JBBQSH010000145.1:0-8481 GCA_038214015.1 Ignavibacteriales bacterium
TTTGCAATAACCACAATACCTGTATCTGTAACGGTAAATTTTTTCTTATCACCTTCAGGATCAAAGCCAACTTCGTATCCTTCAGGTATGATTACATTCTTATCAATAATTGCTCGGCGGATTCTTGCGTGTCTTCCAATCGTAACGTTATTCATAATTATTGAATCGGTGATATAAGAGTAACTGTTTACTTTTACGTTTGATCCAAGTAAGGATCTTTCCACCAAACCACCGGAAACGATTGTTCCATCACAAACTAAAGAGTTAAGTGTTCTACCGACTCTTTCGCCTTCGTGCGAAACAGTTTTGGCTGGTGGATATTGATATTGATAAGTTCTTAATGGCCAATCAGGATCGTAAAGATTAAAATCGGGAATAACACTTATCAAATCCATATTAGCGGCGTAGTAACTATCAAGCGTACCAATGTCTTTCCAGTAAGGCTGTGTCTTTTTATTCTCGTCTTGAAATCTATAAGCAATAACTTTTAGTTTGGATTCAACCATATACGGGATAACGTGCTGACCAAAATCATGGTTCTTAATTTTCTTGGATTCCATTTCCTGCAAAACTTCTCTTAACACATTAGCATTAAAAACATAGATTCCCATATTCACAAATGAAAATCCTGGTTTATCGGGTATCTGAGGAGGGTTAGCTGGTTTTTCAATAAAAGATTCTACATTATATTTATCGTCAACGCCAACAATTCCAAATCTGCTTGCTTCATCTTTAGGAACTTCTAAACAGGCTATTGAAAGATCAGCATTTTGATCAATATGGTTATCAATAAATTTTAGATAATCCATCTTATAAATATGATCACCTCCAAGAATTAAAACCCATTTTGCTTTTTTATCAGAAAATAAATTTAAGTTTTGGTGGATTGCATTTGCCGTTCCAAGATACCATTCGTTGTTAAGTTTTCTTTGAGGAGGAACTGAATAAATAAATTCTCCAAGCTCCGGATTAAAAATGCTCCACGCCTCGTAAAGATGCATGTTTAATGAATCGGACTTATACTGTGTTAATACATAAACTCTTCTAAAACCAGAGTTAAGACAATTGGAAAGAGCGAAGTCAATTATCCTGTATTTTCCACCGAATGGAACTGCGGGCTTACTTCTAACGGCGGTTAAAGGATGAAGTCTTTCCCCTTGACCACCGGCGAGGATTACTGTAACTGTGTCTCTTAAGACTGAAGAACCGGGCGAGTTCATATTAACTCCTAAAATTTGCACTAAAATATATTGAATTATCGTTTGTTTGGCAATTAAACAAATGGTTAAATTATTTTTAGTTAATGTAAATAATTTTTAATAAGAAAGTATTGTTTAGATGAAATTCCGGATAAAATTATTGTTGTTTTTCTTTCTGGTTGTTTTTGTTAGTCCCGTTTTTAGTCAAAGCAGCACAGATAATAAAAAACTAAATGATAAAAAATATTTTGTAAGTGATCTACAGAAGAGTATTGATATATTTCATTATAATCTATTGTTGGATTTAAATACTGAGGAAAAGATTTTAAGTGGAACTGCAACACTAACGGCAGTTAAAAATCTTAAACTTGATCTTGGAGCCGAAATTTCAATTGAGCTCAATCTGTACGATAATATGATCATAAAGAGCTTAAAAGTTAACGGCAGTGAGACAGAATATTTAAGGAATAAAAATAAAATATTTATTCAACCTACTGAAGATTTAACAGATACTTTTGAAATTGAAATCTTTTACTACGGAACTCCAAAAAGAAGTGGATTTGATGGATTCGTTTTTGGTGAAGTGAATGGTCAATCCTTAGTTTACAACATTAGCGAGCCAATTTACGCACCAACCTGGTTCCCTTGTGATGATGATCCATCTGACAAAGCCATGCTTGATATTGAAATAACTAATGATTCGCAATTTGTTTCTGTATCCAATGGAAATCTAAAAAATGTTAAAGCTAAAGGAAATAAGAAAACTTATCATTATCAAACTGAATATCCGATCTCAACCTATTTAATCGCAGTTTATTCCGCACCTTATAAATCATTTTTTGATGTTTATAAAGGACTTGATGGAAATGATTCAATGAAAATAGAATATTACGTTATGCCGGAGCATTTTGAACAAGCAAAGATTGATTTTGCAGAACACATTGATGTGATGAAAACACTGTCGGAAATTTTTGGAGAATATCCTTTCATAAAAGAAAAATATGGCGTTGCAGAATTTCTATGGAATTACGGTGCGATGGAGAATCAAACAATAACCGGTGTTGGTTATGCATTTGTAAGTGGATATGATTTCTTTAAAGATACTTATGTGCATGAACTTGCACATCATTGGTGGGGTAATTCTGTTGGACCGAAAACATGGAATGATATCTGGCTCAATGAAGGTTTTGCGACATACTCAGAAGCACTTTACGCAGAAGCAAAACATGGAAAGAATGCTCTTACTTCAAAAATGCAGAGTAAGTTTAGTGATAATTTCCGGGGAACACTTTACGCTCCAAAGGATCTTTTTGGCGAAACTATTTATGAGAAAGGAGCTTGGGTGCTTCATATGTTACGATATGAAATAGGGGACAGTGCGTTTTTTAAATCGCTTAATAGTTATTATGATCTTTACAAATATTCTAATGCTTCCGTAGAAGATTTTAAATCTGTTTGTGAGAATGTTTCTGGAATAAATCTGGATAAATTTTTCGATCAATGGGTTTATACAGGCACGGATAACATCTTTTGTTCATATATTTTTTCTTTTAACGATGATAATAAAAAGGAATGTGTTATAAATTTATTTCAGGAACCTCAAGCTTATGAAGAATTTCATTTTCCGCTAGAGATAAAATTTGATTTTGAGGATGGATCATTTGAAATCCAAAAGGTTTATGTTGATGAAATGGAGAAAGAGTTTATATTCAAATTTGATCGTGAAATCCAAACAATACATTTGGATCCAAACTCAAGATTGCTTGGAACATTTGAAAAATCTTATTCGCGCTAAAGAATGAATATGTTTTATTTCTTTTTGTATATCACTAAATTTCAATCAAATAAAAATTATACTCTGTGAATAAAACTTATCTTTTCATCTCCGATATACATCTTGGTCTTCAAACCAAAGAAATTGAAGACACAAAAGAAAAACTACTAGTTAAGTTTTTAGAGTTTGCTAAATTAAACTGCGATGAACTTTTTATCGCAGGCGATCTTTTTGATTATTGGTTTGAGTATAAAAGAGTATATCAAAAGGGGAATTACAGAACTTTAACAGCTTTGAAGAACCTAACCGAAAGTGGAATTAAGGTTCATTACTTTATTGGCAATCACGATTTCTTTCACAAAGATTTTTTTGAAAAAGAAATTGGTGTAAAATTATATCACGAAGGTGAACAATTTTTATTGAATGGTAAAAAGTTTTTTATAGGGCACGGAGATGGGCTTGTAAAGAATGATCTTGGTTACAATATTTTGAAGAAGATTTTGCGAAGTAGTTTTACCCATTGGTTGTATGGTTTACTTCATCCGGATATCGGAGTTGGAATAGCAAGCCGAACAAGTAAATCCAGTCGTGATTACACCACAAAAAAAGATTACGGCGAAGAAGATGGTTTATTTGATGCCGCAAAGTTAAAGATTGATGAAGGCAATGAATTTGTTTTGTTCGGGCATTTACATAAAAGATGTTTTAACAATTATAAAAATGGAATTTATATTAACCTGGGTTCGTGGATTGATAAACCTTGTTACGGAAAATTTATAAACAATTTTGAAATTATAGACTGGAATTAAAAAGAACTTTTAGATTATGGCTAAAACAAGAAGCAAAAGCAGCAACAATAAAAAAACTAAATGGATTATCTGGGGTTCGGTAATATTTATCTTTTTAGCTTTGACTATTTATACAATTAGTGGTTTGCCTTCCATAAATGAACTTGAAAATCCAAAACCAGTTCTTGCAAGCAGGGTTTTTTCTTCAGATGGTGAATTGATTGGACAGTTTTTTATTGAGAACAGAATTGAAACTGATTTAGATAGCCTTCCACCTTATGTACTTAAAGCTTTAATCGCAACTGAGGATAGAAATTTTTATGATCATTGGGGAGTTGATGTACCTAGATTCTTTAAAGCAATGATAAAAAACGTTTTCTCACTTTCTCTACGTGAAGGAGCAAGCACAATCACCCAGCAGCTGGCAAAAAATCTTTACTCATTAAAAGAAGGAAGAGAAAACGCTATTGATAAAGCTGTAAGAAAAGTGCGTGAATGGATTTCTGCTATCCAGATTGAAAAAACTTTTACCAAAAATGAAATAGCAGAGTTGTATTTAAATGTTTCTTACTTTGGAAGAAGCGCGTATGGAATTGAATCTGCATCAAAAGTTTATTTTAATAAACGGGCAAAAGATTTAACACTGCCGGAAGCTGCATTATTTGTAGCGTTACTTAAATCTTCTGTAAACTACGATCCTGTTGCAAGATATGAAACAGCACTGCAGAGACGAAATCTGGTAATGTATAATATGGTTGTTACTGATATGCTCAGCGAAGACGAGTATAGCAGATTAAAACTGCAGCCAATTCAACTTGCATCAGAAAGATTGAGCCATGTAAAATCTGAAGCACCGCATTTTCTTGAGTATGTGCGTCAGCAGATGACTACCCTTGCTGATAAGTATGGTTACGATCTTTACAGAGATGGTTTATATATTTATACGTCCCTCGATATGCGAATGCAAAGAATTGCAAATAAATCAGCTAAAAAACACATCGCAGAGTATCAAATATTATTTAATAAAAATTGGAACTGGGATAGAAATAAAAGTTTACTTGCCAGCTTAATTGACAGAGCAATTAAAGATGATGGTCATTATAAAACTGTAACTTCAAAAGATGATAAGGCAAAAGTTTATAACAGGCTTAAGTTTGATCCGGATTTTGTTGATTCTGTAAAAAAAGTTGCATCAAAAGTTGAAGTTGGTTTTGTCGTGCTTGATCCCAAAACCGGAATGATTAAAGCACTTGTTGGCGGTGAGAATCAGGATTTTGGAAGAGGTCTTAATCACGTAACCGGAATTAAAAGACAACCCGGATCATCATTCAAACCATTTGTTTATGCTACCGCAATTGAAAATGGATACAATCCCGCAACCACAGTTTTAAATCAACAATTTAATTATAACGGTTGGTCACCATCAAATGCAGGCGCAGAATACAGCGGATATGAAACATTACGATGGGGCTTAGCCAACTCCGTTAACGTAATGGCGGGTAGATTAACCATAAGTGATATGGCTCCACCATATCAGGTTGTAAAGTATGCTCAACGAATGGGAATAAAATCTCATATGGATGCTTATCCCTCTATTGCACTTGGAACAGTTGAAGTTACTCCGCTTGAAATGGTTTCTGCAATGGGTACTTTTATTAATTCCGGTGTTCATGTAGAACCGATCTCAATTCTAAAAATTGAAGACAGAAATGGAATTGTTTTAGATGAGTTTGTTCCTGAATCAGTGCAGGCAATTTCACCCCAAACATCTTCAATAATTGTTGATATGATGACGGATGTGGTTAATTATGGAACAGGTGCGGGAGTTAGAAGATATTTTCAATATCCCGCCGCAGGAAAGACTGGAACAACACAAAAATTTTCTGATGCGTGGTTTGTCGGTGTAACGCCAAATTTAGCTGCAGGGGCGTGGGTTGGATTCGATGATCATCGTGTTAAGTTTACAAACTGGTACGGTCAGGGAGGTAGAGCTGCATTACCGATCTGGGCAATGTTTATGGAGGGTGCTTACAAAGAATTAAAGCTTCCATTAACATATTTTTCACTTGCCCAAGGTATTGAGATAGCTAAGTTCTGTAAAGAAAGCATGAACCTTGGCGATGCAAAATTAGCAACGGATGCCTGTCCGGAAACTTATACGGATTTAGTTGATGTTACAAAGATGCCAGGCTATTGTGAAATTCACACAGGCAGCGGGGGAAGGATAATTCACGAAAACAAGCAAGGCGATATCCAATGGTAGGTTTAATTAAGAATTATAAATTAGGAGTTAAGATTTAGAAATATTTTTTTGGAAGTTTTTTTATTTTATAGAGTTGTTTTTAATTCTTGACTCTTAATTTTTTTTGCCCGAATGGCGGAATTGGTAGACGCGCTAGGTTCAGGGTCTAGTGGATGTACTTCCGTGGGGGTTCAAATCCCCCTTCGGGCACTGACTTTTCTTTCCTTTAATAATTAAGACTTTGACTGAATACTATGAAATTGTTAGTGGTGGAGCCTTGAGATTTATTTTGTTATAGTTTTTAAATTAAGATTGAGGAAATGATGAAGTGTTTTTCCCATATGCTTTAACAAATAAGTTTAATCTGTTCAAAATAAAAAACCCTGATACCGAAGCATCAGGGTCAGCACTAACGTTAAGGACGGGGTAAATCCTTAATCGTTAACAGCTAAACAAAAATAGTGTAAAAAAACTTTTATACAAAATTTGAATTAATAAATATCTGAAAATTGTTTTGCACAGATGCATAATAAAATAAATTCATTGCAGAGTTATCCGGCTACACTTCTTTCACAACTTCTAGTTTTTCACAAATAATTGGAACAGTCAATCAGGTTAAATATATTTCAATTGTATACATTAAATGTATTTTCTATTTAGGAATTATATTTAAAATTAAGTGCATAAATTGATGAAAAAACTAAAATTATTATCAGCTTCGTTAATTATTATCTATTTTATTTTACTTATCCCTGAACCTAAAGCAGATGAAATTAGAGTTGCCGATAGAACTCAATTTATATGGGATAGGGATTCAATTTGGCATTCACTAGAAGATAATTTTGTAAAAGCACAATCAGTAGGGTGCACAAAATTGAATTATCAAATTGGGGATAATCTAAATGATTTTTACAGTTTATTAAGTTACATTGAAAAAGAGAACCTGAAACCGAATGATAGAATTTTTGATTCTTTATTAAACTTAATTTTTCAAACAGCTCCATTAATTGGTGCTTGTCCTGATTCATCCGAAAGGTACATCAAACTTAACAATCAACTTAGACAGATAGTAAAAGAAAAATCAAGGTACTGGGATCCAAATGAAATTACCTCCCGCAATACACTTTATAAATTAATTTATGGCAGCCGAGCAGCCGTTGAAGAAATTATTCTACAATCAGACAAAAATGATACTCCAAATCTTACTTATGAGAACGAAGAAAATTCCGTTACACCGTTCACAACATTTCTTGGTGTTAAAATTCATAGTGGTGATATATTATTATCCCGTGGCGGTGCTCCAACTTCTGCTTTAATATCAAGGGGAAGTGATTATCCGGGAAATTTTTCTCATGTTGCTTTGGTTTATGTTGATCCACAAACAAATGTTGCTTCCATAATAGAAGCGCATATTGAAGTTGGAGTGGCCATTGCAACACTTGAAGTTTATATGAGAGATAAAAAATTACGTGTACTGGTATTAAGACTGCGAAGTGATCTTCCTGAATTACTTACTGACCCGATGCTGCCGCACAAAGCTGCAACAGCCTCACTTAACAGAGCATTGAATGAGCATATTCCTTATGATTTTGAAATGGATTATAAAAACCAAAATAAACTTTTCTGCTCAGAAGTTGCATCATCGGAATATAGCGGATTAGGAATTAATCTTTGGATGGGAAAATCTACAATTTCATCTTTAGGAACTGCAAAATTACTTGCAGGTTTTGGAGTGAAATATTTTGAAACTCAAGAACCGTCGGATCTTGAATATGATCCACAACTTTCTGTTGTCGCCGAATGGCGGGATTTAGAAACACTCTACAAGGATCATGTTGATAACGCGGTTGTTGATGCAATATTGGAATGGAGTGAGGCAGGTAATGAGATATCAATTGATTGGTATTTACTTCCAATATTCAGGGCAGCAAAATTGTATAGCGTTGTTCTCAATCAGTTCAATGAAGCGGGGCCAATTCCTGAAGGAATGAGTGCAACTTCAGCATTAAGGCACGAGGCATTTAAAGCATTTCATAACTCTATTAAAACAGTTGTATTGAATAAAGCAGAAAATTTTAAAAGACAAAATGGTTACATTCCGCCATATTGGAGATTGTTGGAATTTGCAAGAAATGAATGTCAGAGTTTGAATGATTAGAAAATCGAAAGTTTATTAAATTTGGAATGAAGTAAATTAAGAGAATTATTTAAACTCCCTAATAACTTTTAATTGGAACTCAAAAAATTTTTAAGTCTGATATTATAGATTTATATAAGTTAAAGAATAAATTAAAAAAAGCCCGATGAAAATTTGAACTGTTGATACAGCGTCTTGCCAAATAGATGTTTTGCTTTGGTCCTAATTTTATATTTGGATCTCATTTATTTTTAAAGATTAACTTCGGTTCTTAGTCTTTTAATAAAAGTTAAATTATTTTTTCAATTCAGATTATCAAAATATCCATCAATATGAGGATT
>JBBQSH010000146.1:0-8474 GCA_038214015.1 Ignavibacteriales bacterium
GCTGTTTCTTCAACATTTAATCCTGCAAAAAATCTCAGCTCTACAACTTTGCTTAAGTCGGGATCAAATGTTTCAAGTTTTTTAAGCACTTCATCAAGAGCAACAATATCCTCATCGGATTGGAATGCGATTTCTAAAGCCTGATCAAGCGAAAAATTAGTTTTGCCTTCACCTCTTTTTTGCGAATTACGCTTTCTCGCATAATCAACGAGAATCTGTCTCATAGAATTAGCTGCAATACCAAAAAAGTGTGCACGGTTTTGCCAATTAATTTCCTGCCCACCAACAAGTTTTATGTATGCTTCATGAACAAGTTCGGTTGTTTGTAAAGTGTGATTACGATATTCATCGCGTAAATATTTTGATGAGATTCTTTTAAGCTCATTATAAACGAGCGGAAGTAATTCATTTACAGCTTCTTTTTTCCCATTAACACATTCTTCTAATAACAGAGTTATGTTCTGCTGTGATGATTCGTGCATAAAATATTTTAATTGGTTTATGAAAGTGAATTTACGGTCGAAATTAGGCGATTAACTTAGGCTTGTCAATAGTAAACACTTAAAAAAAATAAAGAGTTGTAAGTATTTACTTGGCCATAACAATTGTTTCTCGAACCTGAAACTAAACTTGAACTTAATTATTCATACTCATCCCAGCTTTTCATTTTTAATTCTGATGGCTTATAATTCTTAAGTGCTTTAACAAATCTTTTTGCAATTTGTACATTCGTAAAGAGTGCAATGTTCAAATCAACAGCTTTTCTTCGTATGATGTAATCACTATCAAGCTCAACTTTTTCAGAAGTTTTGGGAATGTTAATTACAAGATCAATTTCTCCATTGCCCATATAACTTAATATACTTGGTTCCTGGTTATCAAACGGACGGTATAAAACTTCAACATCAAGTCCGCCATTTTCTTTGTAAAATTCTGATGTACCTTTTGTTCCGTAAAATTTCAATCCCATCTTTTGCAGAATTTTTAATTCATCAATAAGTTCCGCTTTATTCTTTGGTGTACCCGTGGAAAGCAAAACACCTTTTGTAGGAACTCTTTGTCCGATTGCAAGTAAACTTTTAAGAAACGCTTCGTTAAAATCATCACCAAGGCAAGCAACTTCTCCTGTTGATGACATTTCAACTCCGGTTACAGGATCAGATCCTTTCAATCGTGTAAAAGAAAACTGAGAAGCTTTAACTCCAACGTAATCAAGATCAAACGATGATTTATCAATCTTTGGTACTTTTTCTCCAAGCATTAGACGCGTAGCAATTTCAATAAAATTTATTTTAAGAGTTTTAGATACGAATGGAAAACTTCTTGATGCTCGGAGATTACACTCAATAACTTTAACCTCATTATCCTTTGCAATAAACTGAATATTAAATGGTCCGGTAATTTCTAATTCTTTTGCAATTTCACGCGTAATCATTTTTACTTTACGCATCGTTTCTAAGTAAGTGCGCTGCGGCGGAAGTACAATTGTTGCATCACCGGAATGAACGCCGGCATTTTCAACATGCTCTGCAATTGCATAACAGAATAGCTCACCTTCAGTTGCAACTGCATCAACTTCAATTTCACGTGCATCAGTAATAAACTTGCTTATCACAACAGGATGCTCAGAATTAAGATCTGTTGCTTTTTTAAGATACATTTCAAGTTCATCTTTTGTAAGAACTATGCTCATTGCCGCACCGCTTAGAACATAGCTTGGTCTTATCAAAACGGGATAGCCAACACTTTCAGCAAAAACTTTTGCATCTGCAAGAGTGGTCACTTCATTCCATTCAGGTTGATCAACACCAATTCTATCAAGAATTTGTGAAAACTTATGTCGGCTTTCAGCATTATCAATTTGTTCCGGAGAAGTTCCAATTATTTTTAATCCTGCATTGTGAAGTTTCATAGCAAGATTATTTGGAACCTGTCCACCCATCGAAACAATAATCCCTCGAGGATTTTCTTTATCATAAATATCAAGCACTCGTTCAAAAGTTAACTGTTCAAAATAAAGTTTATCGCAAATATCATAATCAGTGCTTACGGTTTCAGGATTACAATTAATCATAATTGATTTGTAACCACTCTTGTTAACCTGGTTAACAGCATTAACACAGCACCAGTCAAATTCAACGGAAGATCCAATACGATAAGCACCGCTGCCAAGTACAACTATCTGATCTTTCTCTCCTAGGGAAATATCATCTTCTACACCGTGATAAGTTAAATAGAGATAATTTGTTTGTGCCGGAAACTCTGCAGCCATCGTATCAATCTGTTTTACAACAGGAATTACATTTAAAGATTTTCTGTAATCACGTACTTCAAGTTCTTTTGTGCTGGTCAGTTTGCCAATTTGAAAATCTGAAAAACCATTTTGCTTAAGATGCCGCATTAATTCAGTATCAATATCTTTTAATCTTTTATTTGAAATATGATTTTCCAGATCAACAATATTTTTCATCTTATACAAAAACCATTTTGTGATTTTTGTAAGATCGTGAATCTTATCTACTGAATATCCTTGCTTTAGAGCTACTGCAATTGCAAAAATTCTTTTATCGGTTGGTTCTGATAATTCTTTATCAAGATTTACAAAATTCATTTCGTTGCCGATAAATCCCTGCATTCCAACATCAAGCATACGAATTGCTTTTTGCAAAACTTCTTCAAAGCTTCTTCCAAGCGACATAACTTCGCCAACAGATTTCATTTCAGAACCAAGCTGTGTGCTAACCTGCTGGAATTTTTGTAAATCCCAGCGTGGAAATTTTAATGCAACATAATCTAACGCAGGCTCAAAGTTTGCAGATGTTTCCTGAGTGATAATATTTACAACTTCATTAAGCGCATAACCAAGCGCAAGCTTTGTTGCGATGAATGCAAGAGGATATCCAGTCGCCTTTGATGCAAGCGCCGAGCTTCGGCTTAATCGTGCATTAACTTCTATTATTCTATAATCTTCAGAATTGGGATCAAGTGCATATTGGATATTACACTCGCCGATTATTCCGAGATGGCGGATTAATTTTATTCCAATCGAACGAAGCTTAAAATTTTCTTTTGCAGATAAAGTTTGAACTGGAGCAATTACAACGCTGTCGCCAGTGTGTATTCCCATCGGATCAATATTTTCCATTGAGCAGATTGTAATGCAGTTATCATAATTATCGCGAACAATTTCATACTCAATTTCTTTCCATCCGTAAAGCGATTCTTCAATCAAAATTTGTTTAGTAAATGAAAATGCTCGCTTTGCTTTTTCCACCAATTCTTCTTTGTTGTTTACAATACCTGAACCTAATCCACCAAGAGCGTATGCAATGCGAACCATTACCGGAAAATTAATTTCTTCAGCAGCTTTAATTGCTTCTTCTACTGAAGCTGCCGTTTTACTTCTCGCAACTTTCAATCCAACTTCTGCTACACGATCTCCAAACAACAACCTATCTTCTGTATCTTTTATTGTATCAACTGGAGTACCGAGAACTTTGATGTTATACTTTTCTAAAATTCCTTTATCGTATAAATCAACACCAACGTTTAGTGCTGTTTGTCCACCGAATTGAAGTAGAATAGAATCGGGCTGCTCTTTCAAAATTATCTTTTCAACAAACTCAGTTTTAATCGGAACAAAGTAAACTTTATCTGCAAAGTTTTCTGATGTTTGAATTGTAGCGATGTTTGGATTAACAAGTACAGTTGTAATTCCATCTTCTTTAAGTGCTTTAATAGCTTGCGAGCCGGAGTAATCAAACTCTCCAGCCTGCCCGATTTGCAAAGCACCGCTTCCAAGAATTAAAACTTTTTTAGGTTTACCTTTTTTAATCATAACATTTTTTTGTAGGGACAGAGCTTGCCCTATCCGTGTTTTTTTATTCCAACATGTTAATATTTACAACAAGTGGGAAGGGCAAGCCCTTCCCCTACAATTTTATCTTAAAGCTCGAACAAACATATCAAAAATAAATTCGCTGTCATCTGGTCCGGGAGAAGCTTCCGGATGAAACTGAGAAGCAAAAAATGGTTTTGAAATATGAATTATTCCTTCATTAGTTCCGTCGTTATCATTTATAAACCATTCCCGCCAATCTTGTGCTAATGTTTTTGCATCAACCGCGTAACCATGATTTTGAGAAGTAATGTAACATCGTTTTGTACCGAGTTCATTACAAGGTTGATTGTGTCCGCGATGACCATATTTTAATTTGTACGTATCGGCTCCTGCAGCAAGTGCAAGTATTTGCGAACCAAGACAAATACCAAGAATTGGTTTATTGGATTGCATTGCAATCTTAACGTGCTCAATAGTTTTTATATTAAGTTTTGGATCGCCGGGACCATTTGAAATTACAATCCCGTTTGCATCTATCTTTGTAAAATCATAATCATAAGGAACACGAATAACTGTAATATCTCTGCCAAGAAAAGCACGAATTATATTATTCTTTGTTCCGCAATCCACAAGAACTATTTTTTGTTTGCCAGCTTTGTATTCAACAATATCTTTAACACTAACTTCTCCAACAAGATTTGTTTTGTTTGGATCTTGAAATCCTATTTTTGATTTTTCATCAACAACAATCTTACCAAGCATCGTTCCTTTATCACGAAGTTTTCTGGTAAGCATTCTCGTATCAATTCCATAAATGCCAGGAATCTTTTCTTCAATCATCCAATCTGATAAAGATCTTTCTGCACTCCAATGTGAATATTCAAACGAATAATCAGTAACAATCAATGCCCGACAATGAATTTTATCTGATTCAAAATTTTTAAACAATCCATCTTCCATTACTTTGGATGGAATTCCATAATTACCAATAAGCGGATATGTACAAACTAAAATCTGTCCTCGGTAAGATGGATCAGTCATAGTTTCCGGATAACCAACCATTCCTGTGTTAAACACAACTTCACCGTTAGTGTTTCCTTCATATCCAAAACTGTAACCGGCAAATTCAGTTCCATCTTCAAGGATAAGCTTAGCTTTTGTTTTTTTTGTATTCATAATATTTTGTATTTCTTTTGTGCGTTAGTGATTTAGTGGCAGAAAACACTAGCCACAAAAACACCAAATCACCAAAGTTTAGAAAAAAAATAGCCACTCCAAAAGTGGCTAGAGAATTCAAATCACACTAATATTTTTAAATAGTTTTTAAGCAATGGCATTCTTATTTTTGTTTGCAAATATATGACAATCTATAATAAATCCGATAACCATTTTTCAAAAACTAATAATTCTAATCATAACTCAAAGATTTAGCATTAGACTGTGAAATAAGTAGTAATTTATATTATTCAATGAAACTTAAAACTAAAATATTTTTTGGAATCTTCTTTTCTTTGTTCCTTTTTGTATCCATTCAATCACAAACTCAGGTTGATTCATTAAAAGGATTGCTAAGTAAATCAGAAGGGAAAACAAAAATAAAACTGTTAGTTAAAATTGGGTATTTTCTTTCTTCAGAAAATCCTAATGAAGCAATTAACTATCTCAATGAAGCTATTGAACTTTCGGAGAGAACCAATAATCAATGGAATAAAGCTGATGCTTTATTTAACAAAGGCGTTGCGCTTTGGCATTTGGGTGAAATAAATCAATCAGACAAGTACTACGAAAATGCTATAGAGATTTATGATGAATTTAATGACTCGCTTAGTATGATTAAAGTAATAAATTCTCAAGCGATCAACCATCAAATGAAGGGGAATGTTGATCTTGCGTTTGAAACTTTTCTTCGTTCTCTTGATTTTGCAAAAAAAATGGGTGATAAGGCAACCGTTTTTAATACCTTATTAAACATCGGAATTATGTATGACAATAGCAGTAATTATGATAAGTGTCTTTACTACTATTATGAAGCATTAAAGTATGCTGATGAGGTTGATAAATCCTCAGTAGCTTTGCTTCAAAGTTATATAGCTGAAGTTTATTTAACATTAAAGAACACCGAAAAAGCGGAAGAGTATCTTAAATATGCTGTTGAAAATTCTAAACTATCAAACGATACAAATAGTCTGATTTGGGCGTATTCCTGTTTAGGTAAGATTGAACTTGATAAAAAGAATTTTGGTGCAGCGGAAAATTATTTCAATGAGTCGTTGTCTCTTGCACAGAAAACTGAGTTTAAACTTGAGATTATCCACGCTCTAACTGATCTTGGTAAATTTTATAACACAACTAATAATTTTTCAAAGGCTGAAGAAAATTTAATCGAAGCACTCCGGCTAGGCAATGAAATAAATTCTCTATCAGATTTAAATCTGATATACGGTGAACTTTCTTCGCTTTATTATAAAAAACAGGAATTCAAAAAAGCTTATGAGTATCATGAAAAATATAAATTGCACAGTGACAGTTTGTATGTGCTTTCTAATAGCGAAAAACTTTTAGAGCTTCAAACAAAGCAAGAGCTAGGGCAAAAAGAACGTGAAACCGAACTCTTAATGAATGAGAATGACCTTCAAAAGAAAATTATAAGTTTTCAGAAGATAATTGCTCTGGTAATTTCTTTGCTTGCTATTGTCTCGATAATTTTTATTTGGGTTCTTTTAAGAAACAGAAATAAAATCCTTAAAGCAAAAAATCTCTTGCAAAATAAAAATGAAGAGATTGAAAATAACAGGATTGAGATAAGCGAAAAAAATGAAGTGCTAGCTGGATTAAATGCCACCAAGGATAAATTCTTTTCCATCATTGCCCACGATCTTAGAAATCCTATTGCTGCATTTGTAAATATATCCGAGCTTCTTGAATTAGATTATGATCGAATGAGCGACAAAGATAAGAGGGAAATTATCAGCCAGATGAATTCTTCATCAAAAAACTTGATAATGCTGCTAGAAAACCTGCTTACCTGGGCACGATTATCAAACAATAAAATTGATGTGTATCCGGAAAATCTTTTAATTAAAGATGTACTTGAATCTGCTATACATCCATATTTACAATCAGCACAAAACAAAAAAATAAAAATAAATGTTAACGTTCCGAATGAATCAACTATTTATACCGATAGATTTATTTTGCAGACGATAGTTGGCAACCTGTTAAATAATGCAATTAAATTTTCGAATCAGCATAGCGAAGTAAATGTAGGTTTAATAACCCTGAACGGTACTCATAATCTTATAGTTAAAGATCACGGAATAGGGATTGAAGAATCTCAGCTTAGAAATATATTTTTACTCGGTAAAGTTTCTACCGGCAGAGGTACGCTTGGTGAAGGGGGTACTGGATTAGGATTGGTTTTAGTAAAAGAACTAGTTGAAAAACTAAACTGGCATATCGAAGTAAAAAGTAAAGTAAATGCTGGCAGTGAATTTATAGTTATAATTCCTAACTAAAACGGAAACTCTGTTAACAAAAACATAAAGTTATATAATTTGAATTTGACAATCTTATTTCAGATTTTTGCATATAAATCAAAACAACATTATTTATTTTGTTCATTAAATATCAAATCTCAAAAAAGAAAAATCTAATTCATTTCTCGCAAATATTTTGCAAAACAATCAATAATTAATTCATATATATGGCAGCTAAAAAATATCCCCCTTCCACAAAAAAAATTCCTAAGACATTTGTGCTGGATACGAATGTTATCCTGCACGATGCTGATTCAATTAATATGTTTCAGGAAAATGATGTTATAATTCCTTTGGCAGTGATAGAAGAACTTGATCACTTTAAGCGCGGCAGCCAGGTTATAAATCTGAATGCACGTGAGTTTGCACGAACTCTTGATTCAATGACAGGATCAGCATTGTTTAATGGCGGAATCTCTATGGGCAAGAGGAGAGGCAAACTTCGTATTGCCATATCAAAAGGATTAGCTCCCGCAATTCGTGATGTCTTTAAAGATGACACACCGGATCATCGTGTTCTTAGTGTTGCTTATGAATGGCAGGAAAAATTAAGAAATAAATCTCAGGTAATTCTTGTTACTAAGGATGTTAATCTTAGAATGAAATCAAAAGCACTTGGTATTTTTGCTGAAGATTACACAACAGATAGAGTTAGCAGCATCGAAGAACTTTACAGCGGCAAAGGAATTATTGAAGATGCAAACGATGAGCTTTTAATAAAACTTTTTCAACCACCTTACAGTGTGCCGGCAAAACCATTTATAAAAAAGCTAAACGGTGAGGCGCTTCCAAACAAGTATTACATTTTAAGAAGTACAAATCGTTCAGTGCTCGCTCAACTTGATCAAAACAAAGAGCAAATTGTTAAAGTTGATAAAATAAATGTGTATGGAATAAATCCGCGTAACGCAGAACAAACATTTGCAGTTGATGCATTAATCAATCCAGCTATACAGCTTGTATCTATGACGGGGAAAGCAGGAACAGGTAAAACACTTCTTGCACTGGCAAGTGCATTGCACGTAAAAAGAAATTACAGACAAATTTTTATTGCTCGTCCAATAGTTCCACTAAGCAATAAAGATATTGGATTTCTT
>JBBQSH010000147.1:0-8393 GCA_038214015.1 Ignavibacteriales bacterium
GAGTAATAAACCATAATTAAAAACAATAGAAGGGAATACAAAAGTGCAAAATTTATTGAACAATGTTGTCGCTCTAAATGAATTTATTTCATTTGCTGCTCTGTTCTTGATTATACCTTTGATGATTCTGGGTTGTTCAGCATCCTCGGAATGCAAATCCGAAAAAATGGATGCTCCGCTGCAGCAAAGAATACATCAATTAGAAAAGGAAGATCCCAATGCAATACTACAGTTTACGGGCAAAACAAATACACCCATTAATGATGAGATGAAAACAAAGTTTAAATCAATTGGAATAACTACTGAAAGCATTATAGGAGATATTTTTACTGCCTCGGGTAATGTTGAAAGTATCAAAAAAGCATCACTGCTTGATTTTGTTGCCTATATGGAATTAGCAAAAAAACTAGACATTAATAAATAACATTTTTATCGGAGACAAAATGAAAAATTTAATTTTACTGATAATTACTGTTGCATTGTTTTCTTCAAACAATTTTGCACAGTATAACTTTTCGACTTTTAATAATAAAAAATCAACTGATAATTT
Organism: Ignavibacteriales bacterium; assembly: GCA_038214015.1. Classification (GTDB taxonomy): domain Bacteria; phylum Bacteroidota; class Ignavibacteria; order Ignavibacteriales; family Ignavibacteriaceae; genus IGN3. The sequence goes on from JBBQSH010000147.1 coordinate 551, forward strand.
AGACAAGATGATTAATGCGGAAATTAAGTATGCAGATAATTTAAGCAGTAAAAAAAGTCCGATTTTAAATATCGTATTAGATAAATTTTTAGATGATAATGGAAATTATAACAAAACATCTGAAGCAATTAATCATTATCGTGATATTATGTACTTCTATACGGATGAACAAAATATCTTAACGATACCGGTTTTTATAAAAACAAGTTCTTTAGAATCAACGAAAAGTAAAATATTAGCGTTTGGTGGATTTATAGGAACTATTGCTGGCGATATTGTAACAGCTCACGTTCCGGCATCCTCTATTAATTTTATAGCCGAATCACCTGACGTAATTTATATTGATGCCAGTACTATTTCTGAAACCAAAATTGATGTAAGCAGAGTTGAAACCAAGGTTGATCAACTGCATAATGGAACAGGAATACAAAGACCTTACAAAGGAAATGGAGTTATTGTAGGAGTTGTGGATTCCGGCATTGACTGGAAACATCAGGATTTTAAAAATTCAGGCGGCAGTAGAATAAAATACTTATGGGATATGTCTGGTTCTGGAAGTCCTCCTTCCGGTTATAGTTATGGAACTGAATATACTAAAGCACAAATTGATGCAACCCAATGCCAGGAGATTGATGGTGATGATGGCCGCGGACATGGTACACACGTAACAGGCACTGCTGCTGGTAATGGCGGAGCGCTTTCAAACTATATTGGTATGGCGCCCGAGTCAGATATAATTTTTGTTAAAGGTTATAGAAACGCTCCAAATTTTGCAAATACAGATGTTGTTGATGGTTGTAATTATATTTTTCAAAAAGCACAGCAACTCGGAAAACCTTCGGTTATAAATTTAAGTCTTGGCGGACAATTTAGCCCGCACGATGGATCGAGTTTATATGAACAAGCTTTAAGTAATCTTACGGGAAATGGTAAAATAATTGTAGCTGCTGCAGGTAATGATGGCGGAAAAACTATTCACTTAAGTTATACTACAACAGGCAGCTCATATAATGATTCTTACGAAACTTATTTTGACTTATACAATAATGCATCAAGTGTTGCTGCAGATATGTGGTATAGTGGTGGTAATATTTCAGTTGGTCTTGCAGCTTATGACAATACACTTACTTTGATTGGCTATACAAACGCAGTAGCTCCTGGTCAAAAAATTGAAAATTTAGCATTTACTGTTGGAGGTACCACTTATGGTTATGTTACTATTGACGCAACAGGTGTTAATAATCCAAATAATGGTGCAAATGAAGTAGTTGTTGTGATTGACAGCCAAAACGGACAGGTAAATATAAATAACGTTATTTGGTCACTCTATACTTACGGCACAGGAACATTTGATGCCTGGGCTGTAGGACAGGGAATCTTTTCTACATTTGCAGGTCAAACCTGGCTTAAGCCTGGCGATAATCAAAAAACTATTGGAACGCCGGGTACATCGAATAAAATTGTTTGTGTTGGTTCTTATGTTACCAAGACTCAATGGGTGGATGTTAATGGGACGACACAATATCAGTCCGGAAATCCTGTCATTGGACAGATTTCTAGTTTCAGTAGTATCGGCCCTACAAGAGATGGAAGACTTAAACCGGATATTGTTGCACCAGGTGAAGTAATCGTTGCAGCTTATTCATCCTTTTTAACTCAAACACCTGCAACAGATATTATTTTTGGAGGTAAGCACCAAAAGATGGAAGGCACAAGTATGGCTTCACCGCATGTTACAGGTTCAGTTGCTTTGCTGCTTGAGAAGAATGGAAACTTAAATTATGATCAAGTTGTAGCTATATTAAAAAATAGTGCTAAGCAAGATTCTTATACAGGCAGTTCTCCAAATAATATTTATGGACATGGCAAACTTGATGCATATAACTCGTTTATTAATACAACAGGCGGTGGCGGCGGTCAATCGGTTATTTTACAAGAAGGATTTGAAGGTGCTTTTCCGCCAAGTGGCTGGTTACTTCAAACCTTAAATACTGGTTATACATGGCAGAGTGGAAATCCACAGAATAATAATTTCAATCAGATAGATCCAACAAGTCAAAAATCTGCTTTGTGCCCCTGGGTAGCGCAGAACCAGGACGAATGGTTAATAACATCACCATTCAATCTTGGCAGCGGCAATGCATCATTAGAATTCTATGCCGCACACAGCACACAATATTTAAGCGCTGCTACATTGAAACTTCATATATCAACTAATGGAGGTACAAATTGGCAGCAAATTTGGGCAGCAGAAAATGATGGCCAAGGTTTTTTATGGCGTCAAAAGACTCTCGATCTTTCTGCTTACTCGAATAAACAAAACCTTAAATTGGCTTGGCAATATGTTGGGAATGATGGTGATTTGGTTGCTGTTGATGGAATAAAATTACTTGGTTTCACTTCAACCGATATTGAGAATGAAGAAATTGTTGTTACTGAATTTAAATTAAGCCAGAATTTTCCAAATCCGTTCAATCCATCGACAACAATAAAATACTCAATCCCTGAAGCGAGCAAAGTAAGCCTAACTATTTTTAATCTATTGGGTGAAAAAGTATCAACCTTAGTTAACGAAGTAAAATCTGCAGGATCTTATAATGTGGATTTTAATGCTTCAAATCTTTCAAGCGGAGTTTATTTGTATAAATTACAAGCAGGTTCATTTATGCAAACACAAAAAATGATACTTCTCAAATAAAATTATATATTCTTTGTTTTTAGCTGAGAAACTCTAAACAATTTATCAAATAAATCAACATATTCTTGATAAAACAGTTTAGAGTTTCTTTTCTATTAAAGTTGAATAAAAGTCACTAAAATGGTTTTTGATTTTATTACGAGAATGTTTGTTATGCTACTTTAAATTCAAAAATAAATTCACTAATCTTGTTTAGAGCATAACTATTTGTATCTAGAACACTAATCATAAATAATTCATTTTAAATATCTTTACGCATTATGGATAAGAATATCTGGACTGATATAAAAGCAATCTTTTTTAAGGCTGTTGAGTTGGAAGGCAAAGAAAGAGAATTATACTTAAATACTGTTTGTAAAACTCCAGAATTAAAAAAAGAGATTCTTACATTAATATTTGCTCACGATAAATCTGAAAACTTTCTTAAAGATTCTATAATTCCTTACGAACCCATTTCTGATAATTCAAACTTATTTATCGGCAAAATTTTTGGAAAGTATAAGATTGATAAATTAATTGCGCGCGGTGGTATGGGATTGGTTTATCTTGGATTACGTGATGATGAGGTAAAACAGAAAGCTGCAGTTAAAATTATTAATCCTGGTGTTGCTTCGGATGTTGTCATAAAAAGATTTCAAACAGAAAGACAAACTTTAGCAAATCTCAATCATCCAAATATTTCCCGATTGCTTGACGGCGGAATTACCGACGACGGAATCCAATTTTTAATTATGGAATTTATCGATGGGATACCCATTGATGAATATTGCGACAAAAATAATTTAAACACAAAAGAAAGATTAAAACTTTTTTTAAAAGTTGCTTCGGTTGTTGAATTTGCACATCAAAATCTTGTTGTTCACAGGGATCTAAAACCAACCAATATACTTATTACGCAGGATGGCGAACCAAAACTTTTGGATTTTGGAATTGCAAAAATATTATCACCTGAGGGTGGAATAATTGAGACTGTAACTCATGGCGGCGGCTGGAACTTAACGCCTGAGTTTGCAAGCCCAGAACAGATTAAGGGTGAAGCAATTACAACAGCAAGTGATGTTTATTCACTTGGAATAATTTTATATAATCTTTTAACCGGACACAGTCCTTATAAAATAAAAAGTGTTTTTCATTCTGATATCAGGCAGATCATTACACAAACAGAGCCTACTAAACCAAGTGAAATAATTTATCAAGCAATAGAAAAAGAATCTGGTGAAGAAAAAATTAAGATTGAACCTGAATCGTTAAGCAAAACCAGGGAAGCAAGCATTGATAAACTTCATAAAAAGTTAATTGGGGATATCGACAATATAATTTCAATGGCGATACGGAAAGAGAAGGAAAGAAGATATTCTTCCGTTGATAATTTTACAGATGACATAAAAAGATATTTGGATGATAAACCGGTAAAAGCACATCAAGATTCAGTTTTATACCGGGCTAAAAAGTTTATTAAAAGAAATAAGACTCTTGTTATTCCTGGTATCATAATTTTTATAATTATTAATCTTGGACTTGCAGGATTTTTATGGCAAGGATATATCGCAGCAATGGAAAGAGATATTGCAAAATCTGAAGCAGAAAAATCAAACAGGATAAAATCTTTTTTATTAAATATGATTTCTGCTCCCGATCCTATAAAAGAAGGCAGTGAAGTAAAGGTTATTGATGTAATTCAAGATGCATCCAGTAAACTTTCATTTGAGTTATCAAATCAACCTCAGATTGAAGCTGAAATAAGAACGATGCTCGGTAATACTTATCAGAATCTTGGGATTTATGATTCCGCTGAAACAGAATTATTAAAAGCAGATAGAATTATTAAAAAACTTTATGGGGCAAAGAGTAAAGAAACTGCAATAAGTACAAAATCACTCGGTTTGATTTATCATTACAAAGGTGATTTTGAGAAGGCGGAGCAGTTTTATAAAAATTCTCTTGCTATGTTAAAGTCAATTGAAACGGCACCATCATTTGAAAGAGCATTAGTGCTGGATACTTATGGCACTTTGATGACTGATAAAGGTGATTATGAAAAAGCTGAACAATTAACCGAAGAAGCTTTAAAGATTGCAGAATCTATAAAAGGTCTTGATGATGTTGACGTTGCACAAATAAAAAATAATCTTGCCACCTCATATAATTATCTTAGAAAATTGGATGTGGCTGATTCACTTTACAAAGAAAGCCTTAGAATATTTAGAAAACATTATGGAAACTTTAGTATTAGGGTTTCAAGCAGTCTTAATAATCTTGCTTTTATTTATGTTTTCAAAAAAGATCATTCTAATGCGTTACCGCTTCTTATAGAATCTTTGAATATAAAGAAAAAGATTCTTGGTGTAGATCATCCTGATTTGATTTTAGCTTATTCAAATGTTGGAAGCACGTATTTTAATATTGATGATTATGACAAAGCAGAAGAGTTTATGAAAGCCTCTATTGAAGTGGGGTTAAAAAACTATGATGAAGATAATATAAATCTGAGCAGATCATATATATGGTATGGCAGGGCATTAGAATCAAATAAGAAAATTGATAACGCAATTTATTATTTACGAAAAGCTTTTAACATCCGTAAAAAAGAATTTGGCGATAAAAATAATTTAACACTTACTACTCAAGCACTTTACGGGCAATCTCTTTTAAATGCTGGTAAATTTACTGAAGCAGAAAAACAATTAGTTGAAAGTTTTAATGGATTAAATAAAACAATAGGAATTGAAAAGGATGCCACACAAAAATCTCTCGCATCGCTTGTTCAATTGTACAAAGCATTAAAGAAAAAAGATAAAATTGAATTCTATTCCGGATTGATTATTAAAAAAGAAATTTGATTATTTGTCAAAGTATTGTTGATCTCGCCTAATCATTTTTATTATTTAACTATTGACAAGCCCCATTTATTCACCTATTTTCATCCTCAAGTTGCGCTATTCTTATAACTATTATCTAAATTTATGCTTGAACTTACACAGCAAAACGTTACACTGTTACTACAAGATTGTATCGAAGGGAAAAAAGGTGCAGTGGATGAACTGCTTCCGCACGTTTACAAAGAGTTAAGAGTAATTTCATCAAAATATCTTCGCGATGAATATCGCAATCACACACTTCAAACCACAGAGCTTGTTCACGAAGCCTATATTAAACTTGTTGGCGATCAAAATATTAATTGGCAAAATAGAGCACATTTTTTTGGGATAGCTGCACAATCAATGCGGCAGATTCTTGTTGATCATGCACGAAAAAGAAAATCATTCAAACGCGGTGAAGGCAAATCCAACATTCCCCTTGATGAAATTTTGGAAATATCAGATAAATCCGATGAGCAAATTATTGCGCTTGATGAAGCGTTAAAAAAATTAGAATTAAAAGATGAAAGATCGAGCAAGCTTGTTGAGCTAAGATATTTTTCCGGTTTAACAATAGAAGAAACTGCCGAAGTTCTACACATCTCACCCGCTACGGTAAAACGCGATTGGAATTTTGCTAAGGCGTGGCTGTATCGAGAAATTGCCAACATTTAATAAACAATAGGATTTTTTTGAATCAGGATAAATTTTTAAACGCCAAACAGATTTTTGATGAAGCATTAAATCTTGATACATCACAAAGAAAAATTTTTCTTGATGAAAAATGCGGCGATGATTTTGAATTAAAAAAAGAAGTTTTATCTCTGCTAAACTCTCTCGAAAATACAATTGATTTTTTAGAAGCGCCACTAACAATTTCAGAAGTTGATAAAGATATTTTTTCTGATCCATACATCGGAAAGCAAATTGGCAGTTATATAATTGATGGTGAAGCCGGTGTTGGCGGAATGGGAATTGTTTACACTGGAAAAAGAAACGATAAAGAGTTTGAACAAAAAGTTGCGATAAAAATTTTAAAACACGGAATTACTTCCGAATATCTTTTAAAGCGTTTTCAAATCGAGCGGCAAACTCTTGCAAACCTGCAGCATCAAAACATTGCACGGCTTTTAGATGGCGGCAGAACTTCTGACGGACTTCCCTATTTGGTTATGGAGTTTATTGATGGAATTCCGATTACAGAATATTCAAATCAAAATAAATTAAATGTTGAACAACGATTAAGACTTTTTAGAGAAGTTTGCACCGCTGTGCAATATGCTCATCAAAATCTTGTTATACATCGTGATTTAAAACCGGGAAATATTCTTGTTACAAAAAATGGTACGCCAAAACTTTTGGATTTTGGAATTGCAAAACTTATTGATGAAGATTTGGTTGATAGTAATGAAAGCTTAACACGCACTGGTGTTTGGCACTTAACTCCTGAGTATGCAAGCCCCGAACAAATTAAAGGCGAAAAAATTACAACTGCAAGTGATGTTTATTCGCTTGGTGTTTTACTTTATCAAATTTTAACTGGAGTACAGCCTTATAAAATTTCCACCAACTCTCATGCAGCAATTAGTAAAATCATTACAGAAGAAAATATAAAAAAACCAAGCGAACGTGTTCTGCAGATTATTGAATCAAGTAAAGAAAAAGATTTTATTAATCCGGATAAAATCTCACATCATTTAAAAGGCGATTTAGACAATATTATCTTAAAAGCAATGCACAAAGATCCAGCACGCAGATACACTTCGGTTGAACAGTTTTCAGAAGATATAAAAAGACATCTTGCTGGGCTTCCTGTAATTGCTCAAAAAGATTCAAGGGCATACAGGCTGTCAAAATTTATTAAGCGGCATAAAGTTGGTTTTATTGCTTCAGTTGGGTTTATTGTTTTTCTGATAGCAAGTTTAATTGCAATAATTTGGCAGGCAAACATTGCAGCGGCAGAAAGAGATAACGCAAAACTTGAAGCACAAAAAGTTGAAAGCGTAAATAATTTTTTGCAGGAAATGCTTTCTTCAGTTGATCCTACTGAAAGCGGGCGAGAAGTAAAAGTTTACGATGTTTTAAAAAAAGCCTCTGATGATGTTGGAAGTAATTTTAATGGACATCCTGAAATTGAAGCCGCGGTAAGAAAAACAATCGGCAAAACACTTGTTAATCTTGGCGAGTATGATGAAGCCAAACCTCATCTTTTTAAATCCTTATCGTTAAATGAAACCGTTTATGGAAAAGAAAGTTTTCGTACTGCAGAAAGTCTTCACGAAATTGC